>SKPS01000210.1 GCA_007119395.1 Lentimicrobiaceae bacterium | reverse complement strand
CTACTGCAGAAGAGATCGAAATATTTACCCGGATCTACCTTGACACCATGGAGCGTCACCAGGCTGATCAATCTTGGCGCTTCACCAGGGAGTTTTTCGCTGATGCAGCCCAATTGCTCGGTGATGCACTGCTCTTCTATTTTACTTTTGACTATGCAACACCTGTTGCTGCTGAAATCGTGGTGGCCGGAGAAGAGGCGGCCTATTCATGGCTTGGTGGCACCCTGCCCTCTGCATTCCCAAAACGCCCCAACGATCTGCTTAAAGATGAAATCATCCATAACCTCGCAGCATCTGATATGAAGTGGTATTGCCTTGGCGGTGGCATGACACCGGGGGATGGGATTCACCGATACAAAAAGACGTTTGCAGTGCATGGTGAGGTGCCTTTCTTTATCGCAAAGAGAATTCATATGCCATTGGTATATTATGAGCTGGTTGAAAACTGGAAATCAAGATACCAAGCGCTTGTGGCCAAGTACAGTCACCGACTCCTGGCATACAGAGAGACTGTATAGTGCTGAAAAGGCCCTCAGGAAGTGATGCATTCGTTGGTATTTTAATTATCTTTGTCTGCAGCAATCAACAATCGGGAATCTGAACTGTTTGTTTTGTTGATACACAGCATAAAACACACTTGTTAGTTTTGCATATGGACCTTATTGCTTTGTTATCGGAAAACACCTTCTACGAAGTGGCAGCGATACTGGTATTGGCTGCCATGATAGGTGCCGTTGGGCTGATGCTTCGTCAGCCGCTGGTGGTGATGTTTATTGCGCTGGGTATCCTTGTGGGCCCGTCGGTGCTAAACCTGGCACAGTCTACAGACAACATCCACCTGTTGGCCGAAATAGGCATTGCGATTCTGCTCTTTATTGTTGGTTTGAAGCTGGACCTGCGGATCATCAAATCGGTAGGAAGAATTGCCCTGCTGACCGGGATGGGGCAGGTGATCTTCACCTCGTTGGTGGGGTTCTTTATTGGACTCGCCTTAGGGTTCAGCACATTACACAGTTTCTACATTGCTGTGGCACTCACCTTCTCCAGTACCATTATTATTGTAAAACTCCTTTCTGATAAAAAGGAGATTGATTCGTTGCATGGTCAGATTGCCATCGGATTTTTGATTGTTCAGGATATTGTGGTCATCCTGGTGATGATTGTGTTATCAGCGATCCGCAGTGGAGAGGGCGCTCCGGTATTTCCCGAGGTAGTTCGCACAATAGGGGCTGCGTTATTGATGTTGGTAGTGACCATTGCGGGGATGCGATGGGTGATCCCGCACCTGAGCTTCTTTCTGGCCAAATCGCAGGAATTGCTCTCCCTGTTTGCTGTTGCACTGGCTGTAGGGCTGGCAACAGTGGGTGAAATGATTGGCTTCAGTGGTGAGGTGGGAGCGTTCCTGGCGGGAGTTAGCCTGGCATCCTCTGAATTTAAAGATGTTATCAGTAGCCGGCTCGTAAGCTTGCGTGATTTCCTGCTGCTGTTTTTCTTCGTAAACCTGGGGGCAACCCTTGATATGGGCGTGATACAGAGTCAGATCCCTGCAGCCTTGATCTTTTCGGCTTTTGTATTGATCGGCAACCCCATTATCGTACTGATCATCATGGGCCTGATGGGATATCGAAAACGAACATCTTTCCTGGCAGGGCTCACCGTGGCACAAATCAGTGAGTTCTCGCTGATCTTTGCCGGGCTCGGCTTTGCTGTGGGGCACATTACTGAAGAAACCGTTGGCCTGATTACACTGGTTGGCCTGGTCACCATCGGGCTCTCAACATACCTGATCCTCTATTCTCACCAGATATACGACGCAATCTCTCCGGTTCTCTCCATCTTTGAAAGAAAAATCCCTTTCAGTGAACAAGATGAACTAACCGATGAAGCACAAGATTATGATGTGGTGCTGATTGGACTGGGGCGCTTCGGAACACGCCTGTCAGAAATGCTCGATGATCACCCGGAATTAACCTACCTGGGCATCGATTTCGACCCCGAAATTGTCAGAGCATGGCAAAAGAAAGGGAAAAACATTGTGTACGGTGATATGGAAGACCCTGACCTCATCGAAAGGCTCCCCTTGACACGTAGTAAAGTGATCGTTTCAACCGTTTCCGACTACCAGCACTCCAAGCACCTTATGAAAATCCTCAAAGAGGTGAACTACCCCGGTAAGGTATTCCTCACCTCTGTGCATGAAAAAGATTATGAACTGCTTCTGACATGTGATCCTGAGCAAGTGCTAAGACCACAGCAAATGGCCGCCATTAACTTCTATAACTACTACCTGAAGGATGTTCTCAATGAGGAGCATGCAACCGGGGAATGATGAAACAAACTCTCTCTTTCCATGCATGATCAATGCCGTGGCATCACGAAAAGGCGAGCGCCTAAAGATTGGCTGTAAAAGGGTAAAGTATCATTGCAATCCATTGTGAGCATCATAAAACCAATTCAAGATTCCGCTTGTGGCCGGGTGGTTCAGCAGGACAGCAAAGCTCTGTTTTTTATTGATTAATTTTGCTGAATCGTTTCTGCCATGGGCGTGGTTTACCAAGCCATGGTTTGGGTTTATCTTTTTTTCTGATATGAACTGAACAGCGGCAGATTTGTTGGTAATATTGATTATAAGTCAAGAATATACAATCAGTGCATCCATGATGAACAGCGATAAAGAAAGGGAATTATTGAGGTTGTTACTAAAACAGACGCCATTGGTTTTGGCAATTCTGTTTCTGATGTCCTGCGGGGGTGAGAGCAGAGAGGAGGCGAGTTCTGTTTCTCCAATATCTGTGGAGGTTTATGAGGTGATGGAGGAAGCTTTTTCTGTCACCATCCGATCAACGGGTGAGTTGTTGCCGATGGAGGAGACCGAGATTCGTTCGGCGGTGAGTGGGCATGTGATGCAGGTTCACTTTGAGGAGGGTGGTTTGGTGCGGAAGGGCGATTTGCTTGTGACGTTGGATTCACGACGTTGGCAGGCACAGCGACAAGGTTTGCAGGCTCGTTTGGAGGCTGCTTTAGCGGAGTTGGAGCGTCGGGTTTCGATGCGGAAGGTTGATGGAGTGAGTGAGGCGGAGGTGGAGCAGACCCGTGCAGAGGTGGCCACCTTACAGAGTCAGCTTGAAGAGTTGGATGTGTTGATAGACCTGTCGCAGATTCGTGCTCCTTTTGCTGGCACCCTGGGGATGCGGGATTTTAGTGTAGGTGCTTATATGCGCGAAGGGGACCTGATCACACGAATTGTACAGACCGATTTCTTAAGAATCGATTTCAGTATACCTGCGCGGTACAGGAGTTTAATGGACAATGGTGCAACTGTTTCGGTGGTGTCTGCTTCCAGCGGAGAGGAGACCTCTGCAACCATTTATGCCGTTGACCCATTGGTAAGCAGAGACTCCAGGAGTATGCAAGCCAGAGCCCGTATAGACAACCGGGGAGCACAGTTTTCTGCCGGCGATTTCGTCAGGGTGGGTCTTGCTGTTGAACAAAGCGATGACGCGTTGCTGATACCGGCTGAAGCCATTATTCCGGAGTTGAACCGACAGGTGGTCTATGTGGCGAAGAATGGTCAGGCAGAACGACGCGAAGTAACGACAGGGGCACGTACCCGGGACCGTATCCAAATCACGGAGGGCGTGCAGCCGGGTGATCTGGTGATTGTAACCGGTCTGATGGTAATGCGTGACGGGGCTGACATTCAGACCAGCCGTATGGACAGGGAGGCAACACCATGACCCTGTCAGACCTTAGCATTAAGAGACCTGTGTTCACCATGGTGATGGCCATTGGTATCATCATTTTTGGTGTGGTAGCGTTTACCTCCCTGGGAGTGCGCGAGTACCCCAGTGTGGATCCCCCTGTAATCAGTGTGAGAACCGACTATCCCGGTGCCAATGCACAGATCGTGGAATCACAAATCACAGAACCACTCGAGGAGCAGGTAAACCGCGTAGACGGAATAAAGAACCTTAGCTCCATCAGTTCTACCGGACGAAGCACCATCAGGGTGGAATTTGAGCTCGGCATGGACCTCGACAATGCCGCCAACGATGTGCGTGACCGTGTGGCACAGGCCGTCAGAAACCTGCCTCCCGATGCTGATCCACCCATCGTTTCGAAGGCCGATGCCGATGCGCGATTCATCCTCACCATCACCTTGCAAAGCCGCGACAGAGACCTCCTGGAACTCAGCGAAATTGCCAGAAATGTATTTGCCGAAAGGTTACAAACCATCGAAGGGGTCAGCCAGGTGAGTATATGGGGAAACAAACAGTATTCCATGCGCCTGATCCTCGATACCGACAGGATGAGTGCCTACGGTATCACCCCTGTAGATGTCAGAAATGCCCTTGCTGCTCAAAATATAGAACTCCCGTCGGGTCAAGTGGAAGGCGACAGGAGATACCTCACCATACAAACCTACGGAAGGCTCAATACAGAAGAGGAGTTCAACGACCTGGTGATAGCCAGGCGAAACAACACGATTGTGCGCCTGCAGGATATTGGACATGCCGAGCTGTCAGCCTTGAACCAGAAATCGATTCTGCGTGGAAACGGAGGTCTCCCGATGGTTGGGGTTGCCATGCAGCCACAACCCGGCGCCAATTACATCGAGATCGCTGATGAAGCGCACCGGCGGGTTGAAATGCTTAAAAGGGAAATCCCCGCTGATATTATGGTTGGAGTAGGCCTCGATGTAACGCCAGGCATCAGAAGGTCAATCCGGGATGTGCAAATGACCATTATCACCGCTTTCATCCTGGTGCTCAGCATTATCTTTGTCTTTCTGCAAAATATCCGAACAACGCTTATCCCTGTTGTTGCCATACCCATTTCATTGCTCGGAAGCTTTATCTTCCTCTACCTCTCAGGCTATTCCATCAATATCCTGAGTCTGCTGGGCCTGCTGCTGGCCACGGGGATGGTGGTGGACGATGCAATCGTCATGATGGAGAATATCTATGCCAAGATAGAGCAGGGTATGTCACCCATTCAGGCTGCTTTCAAAGGGTCGCGACAGGTGTTTTTTGCCATTATTTCCACCACCATAACGTTGATATGTGTGTTCCTGCCCATCTTCTTTATGCAGGGTTTGACCGGACGACTTTTCAGGGAGTTTGCCATGGTGGTGTCAGGTGCCATTGTGATTTCCACATTCATCTCGCTGACCCTGACCGTGATGATGAGTTCACGTATCTTAAAACAGGAACACAGGGAGATTACTCAGCTGGCGTTATTACGCAGACCGGTAGATTATGTGTTGCGCAACTACAAAGGTTGGCTCGTGGGGTTTATGCGCAGAAGGTATCTGGCGGTGCCTGTTGTACTGGTCATGGCATTGGTGATTGGGTTGCTGTGGATCTCATTGCCACGTGAGCTGGCACCGCTTGATGACAAAGGGATATTTCGTATTGTGTCATCCGCTCCCGAAGGCACCTCTTATGAGATGATGGATGACTACCAGTTGCAGTTGATCGATCTGATTGATACAATACCTGAAAAAGAGTATTTGTTGTCGGTGACCTCTCCGGGCTTTGGTGCTTCTGTTTCTGTTAATTCAGGATTTATCCGTGTGATGCTTTCGCCTGCCCGTGAGAGAAAGAGAACCCAAATGGAGCTGGCCGGTGAGCTTGGTCATCTGCTCAGGGATTACAACATGGCGATGACGTATGTTGTGCAAGACCCTACCATTGGTGGAGCGGGCGGGGGCAGGAGTGGTCTTCCTGTGCAGTTTGTATTGCAGGCTCCTAACTTGCAGCGGCTTGAAGAGGTGATACCCCCCTTTATGCAGGCGGCCAGAGAGCACCCGGCACTGGCAGTAGCTGATATCGACCTGAAGTTCACCAAACCAGAGCTGGAGCTCCGGATCGACCGTGAAAAGGCGTTCGATATGGGCGTGAGTGTAAGAGACATTGCCGAGACCATTCAAATCTATTTCAGTGAACAACGGATTGGCTATTTTATCCGCGATGGAAAGCAATATTTTGTGCTGGCGCAAGCGGCGCATCATCAGCGACAAAGGCCCGATGACATCAGTCACATCACTGTAAGAAGCGCTACAGGTGAAATGGTTCCTTTGGATGTACTGGTTACCATGGAAGAGAAGAGTATTCCACCGCAGTTGCTTAGGTACAACCGTTATGCTTCTGCCACAATCTCGGCAGCACCGGCGGATGGTTTCACCCTTGGCGACGGAATCAATGCAATGTATCAGATCGCCGGTGAAGTGCTTGATGAAAGCTTCCTGACCGCGCTTACAGGCACTTCTGCCGATTATGCCGAAAGTGCTTCCAACCTGCTGGTGGTGTTCGCTTTCGCCCTCTTGCTGATCTACCTCACACTGGCAGCGCAGTTCGAAAGCTTCAGAGACCCGTTGACCATCATGCTTACCGTGCCTTTGGCGCTGGCCGGAGCACTCATCGCCTTGTGGATCCTCGGGCAAACCCTTAATGTGTTCAGCCAGATTGGAATGATTGTGCTTGTTGGTATTGTAACCAAGAATGGAATCCTGATCGTGGAGTTTGCCAACCAGAAACGTCTGCAGGGGCAAAGTGCAATGAATGCTGCCATCAACGCCGCCAATGAGCGCGTCAGACCTATATTGATGACAAGTCTGGCAACAGCACTCGGAGCATTGCCCCTGGTGATCTCGTTCGGTGGTACCGTGAACAGCCGAATCCCAATGGGTACCGTGATCATTGCCGGACTGCTCTTCTCGTTGGTGCTTACTCTCTTCGTAATCCCGGCGCTGTATACATTTATCACCGGAAAGACAAAAACACATGCCGTTAAAGAGGAATTTTAGCCTGATGCTGCTGTTGGTTGTATGGAGTGGATTCAGCCGGTATGCTGATGCCCAGCAGCCATATTATCTGAGTGAACTGGTGGTGATCGCCTTGCAGGAAAACTATCAGCTTCAAATCGTTCGTAACAGAGAACGAATGGCAGAGAATCTTAATACCCCGGGTAATGCCGGCATGTTGCCAACAGTTGGCGTGTCGGCAAACCACAACAGTGATGTAATGACAACACAGTCGACATTGTATACCGGTATGGAGCGTGTTGGGACCAACGCTTTGAGCACCCGTACCGGAGCAATGGCAGAGCTGAACTGGACTGTTTTCGATGGATTCAGCATGTTTGCTCACCGTGACCGCCTCGGTCTCCTGGCCGCAATCAGCCGCTCTGAAACCCGATTCTACATCGAACAAACGGTGAGCGATCTCGCGCATAGTTACCATCTGCTCGTGAGAGAATTGCTACTCCTGGAAACATACCAAAGCATCAGTGAAGTGTCTGCCTTGAGAGTGGCACTCGAACGACAAAAAAGGGAGATAGGGTCAGGCAATACGTTGCAGTTCAACCAGGCCTTGCTCGACTTTCATACCGACAGCCTGAGAGTGCTCCAGCAGCAACAAAGAGTGGCAGATCAGCAGTATCAGATCAACAAAATACTTAACCGTCCTTCGGAGTTGTTGCCATTGCCTGTTGATACCGCTTTGGTGGCTCGTGGATTACAACCTGTTGAGCAGCTGCTCGAGATGGCCACCAGGCACAATCCGTATCTAGAGGTGGCCAGGCTGGAAGAGATGGTGTCAGAAGCCGGGAGTCGTATCGCAATGGGGGGGCGTTATCCGCACGTTGATCTCTTCAGTAACTATCAGTACAACCACCAAACCAGTGAAACAGGCATCATCGAATCGGCAACCAACCGGGGCGCTCAGTTTGGCATCCGAATACGCTTCAACCTGTACGACGGCGGCAGGCAAAATACCGTCGTAAACAATGCCGCCATTACACGGGAATCCGCCGCTTTGCACACCACTGATCTGCAAGTGACACTTAAAAACGACCTGGAGCTGTTGCGTCTGCGGCACATCAACCTCACCCGCCAACTGAACCTGCTGCTCGAAAGCCGGAATGCCGCTGAACAAACCCTCTCCATCGCCGAAGAACAATTCCGCACCGGCGCAATAAGCGGATTCGAATTCCGCCATACTCAACTCAACATCCTTCGACTGCAACAACAACTCATCGATATACAATTTGCCCTTGTGTCAATTGAAACCGATATCGACAGAATTTGCGGAGTGCTCACCGAAAACATCATCAATCAATCCAACTGAAAACCTAATTCCCCTGTATGACCTTCTTGAAATTCATCTACATTCTGCTTGGTACCATCGCGTTCTTTCTCGGGATGTTGGGTGTATTCGTCCCCGGCCTACCAACCACGCCCTTCCTGCTGATCACCGCCTGGCTTTATCTGAAAGGCTCTGAAAGACTTTACAATAAACTGCTCAACACAAGAGTTGTGGGTAATTATATCAGAGAATATCAGAAACAGCGTGGCATGACACTGCGCCAGAAAATCTCCTCCATCGGTGTGATGTGGTTTATGATCACCATATCGGTTGTGTTCTTTATCCCGGATGAGACGGTCTCAATGATCGTATTGATTGTTGGCGCAATAGGCACAGTGGTGATGGGCTTTGTGGTTAGAACGGCCCGCCCCGGCGAGGATGATCCACCCCAACCTGACAAACATGCTGAACCATCAAAGGAGTCCGGGAAAGATGATGCTGCCGTCAAAAACTAAAATGGTGACAGCAAGCTTTTTTGTCAATCCTCTGACGCATCCATTCCTTGAGATCTGTTTTGAGGGTCTGTTCAGTTTTTGATACAGCGCACAGTGTAGCCAACGGCTCTTCCGAAGCTACTAAGGGAGGCGTTGTGCGCATTAAATCCGAGAAATTTCACAAAGCCGCCATCGTCGGAGCTGGAGTAATATCCACCGCTTGAGCCCAGATCACTCAGGTCGCCATTTGCCGGGTCACGGTAGCCTGCCATCGTCAGTTTCAGAGGGGAGGCAATAGCCCCGGCTGCATTGTTGCTGCTCCAGCTTTGCCTTTCGGCTTCCCATTCGGCTTCGGTTGGTAATCTGTACCCTTGGGGGCAGGGGTTATTGGTGCCCGTTGTGCCTTGCCAGAGGCTGTTGTTTTGAGGGTGGCGCCAGTCAAAAGGCATGGTTGAGACCAGAATAAAATTACTATAAGGGGGTTGATCGGTGGAGCTGATGACCGATGTGGTTTGTGAGTTCCGGCACTGGTGCCCATCGGCGAAGCGCCCCCACTGGTACAAGTCGCCAAAGGCTGCGGTGTCATTGCTTTTGGTGGCTGCTCGTGCAGCACCCAGGTTCCTGTCCATCCATACTTCACCAGTAAGGGGGTTGATCACCTCCACTGCAGGGGTAGGGTTGGTGGGGTCACAATGCACATAGCCAGACGGATACACCGGAGGGGGTGGTGCAGTGAATTGAAAGGTATAAAACTGTGATGTGCTGGGGTCATCAAACCGGGCATCGCTCACAACAATGTTTCCCTCCAGCGTGGCATATCCGGTGAACTCCAGCTGGTCACCCGGAGCCCACGGGAATTCCAGCATCCCTTTTCTATGCCCTTTACTACCCGGCTGGTATCCTGTATGGGCAAGACGGAAGGAGCTCCCTCCGGAAAGGTTGATCAACTTTTGCGATCGCTTGTGATGAGATGTTGTTACAACCAGTATGTAGTATTGTTCACGGCCCGAATTGAGAGTGAAGGTATGCTGCCCCCGGGGGAGCACCTGCTGATATGCCGTTACCTCTCTGCCTTTCACATCAAAAACCTGAATCGCTACCTCGTCTCTCTCCGGTACGAAAAGACGCAGGGTGGTTTGATCTGTAAATGGGTTAGGGTAGGGTGGGTAAAGAATCAGCCCTCCATCCTGACGGTTGTGTGGCTCGAAAACATCTGTGTCGCTGCCCAACACCAGGACAGTATCAGGATAATGTAACACAACCATTTCTCCTTGGGAAACACTCCTGATTACTACGCTGTCAAGTGGTTGATGCAAGGTGTCAGTGTAGGCGCTAAAGGTTAAGGTAATACCTTCCTGCGACATAATGTTGCCAGCCAACGCAAGCTGGCAAAGAACAACGATTAAACAGTAAGTCTTTTTCATGCGAGTGCTTTAATAAAAAGTCAAAGATAAGAAAAACGGCGAAAACTGGAGGTATAGAGCAGAAGGTATCATCGAATCACTCCTGTCGTTTGTGAGAAACAAGAACTCTTGCCGAGTGACATTTGAGCACCTGCCGCATGCACCTCTCTTACTTTCTTGTTATTCAGATGTTAAAGAATGTTAAAGTGGTAATACTAATAGTTTTCTTTGCGGTGCCACAATCAAGCATCCAGTTATTCACTTTGTTATCAAGTAAACCATATCAATCAAACAGACAATTATTATGAAAAGAGTTGTATCTATTTTTCTTTTCTGTTTCTCCATTTTTCAACTGCATTCCCAGCAGCCTTGCGGTGCTTATGTTGCTCCCGGTGTATGGAAAGAGTTTATGTGCCACAATCTCGGGGCTGATGTAATGGCAGACCCCGGCACCCCCGGGTGGCAGATAATAGGCAACTACTATCAATGGGGACGTTTGACCCCGGCTGCTTATTCGCCCACTGGAGCTGATCCGGCGATGGCTGATTCAGGCATTGTGATGCTATGGAACTATTATCCTTCGCCTATCCTTAGCTGGCTGGATGGTTCAAAAAGCAATAATGATCCTTGTCCCCAAGGATTCAGGGTTCCAACCAAAATGGAGTGGGATAATGTGTTAAATAATAACAATATAACGAATGTTGGGACATGGACTATCTCAGCCACCAACTATTCATCTGGTATTAAGATAGGCAACGATCTGTTTCTTCCGGCTGCCGGTTACAGGGGTTTCTTTGACGGGGCACTGTATGGCAGGGGCTACAGTGGTTATTACTGGAGCAGCACCGAAGCTTCTGATGCCATGGCATGGAGCCTTCGCTTCTACCAGAATACCGCCTATACCGGTTGGAACATGGGTAAAGTGGCCGGCTTTTCCATCAGATGTATTGCCGATGATGACCCCACTCCGGGGCAACCCACACCCATTGATGGACCAGAACAGCCCTGCGCTCATTCTATCGGCACCGTTTATTCGGTAGTGCAGCAGTCGGGTGTTACATACAACTGGGTGGTGCCGGCCGACTGGGTGATCACTACAGGTCAGGGCACCCATCAAATTACTGTTGACGTGGGATCAGATCCGGGCAGTGTTGTAGTTACCCCTTCTAATTCCCACGGAAGCGGACCAGCGCAGTCGCTGGCTGTGACCACCCTGGCTATTCCTTCTCAGCCTTCCGTGATTTCTGGTGATGACAACCCCTGCGAAGGTGTCACAGAAATCTACAGTGTAACTGATGCAGGTGTTGATTATTTCTGGACGGCACCTTCTGACTGGACGATCACCGGAGGTCAGGGCACCCATGCCATCACTGTGACCGTGGGCAGCACCTCAGGAGACGTTGAAGTATCTCCATCGAATGTTTGCGGTAGCGGATCATCTCAAACGCTGGCTGTTACCGCACAAACCGTTCCGGTACAGCCCTCAGCCATCACCGGTGAGGCCAATCCCTGCGTGGGTGAAAATGAAACCTACAGTGTAATTGATGAAGGTGTTGACTATGCCTGGACGGTGCCTGCCGACTGGACAATCACCGCAGGACAAGGCACCCATGCCATCACCGTGATTGTGGGCACCGCTTCGGGAGACGTTGAAGTCACTCCATCAAATCTATGCGGCAACGGCGACGCACAAACGCTGGCCGTTACCACGCAGACTG
>SKPS01000006.1 GCA_007119395.1 Lentimicrobiaceae bacterium | reverse complement strand
CATTCGTAACACAACCAAAATTAAAAGGGTTACAAAGGGCTGACCACCCCATGAAGGACATATAGCTGTCAATGCAAAATCAAAGACCTGGTGTATCAAAGACCTTGCAATTATATAAGAGCTGTCCCGGCCAGCATAACCGGGGGCGGAATCTGAAAAGCCTTATGAGTAGGAGAAATGAATAAAAACGAAACAACATGGAAAGCACAAAAGAAGGAAAAGAGTTTCAGGAGATAGCAGAGATACAGTCAAAAGAGGAGGATGGCATTTTATGCAAGAACAATGTAGTGGGAGTAGCGCTGGGGCACAAGGTCAAGGATGATCGTGACACGGGTGATTCCTGTATGGTGGTATTTGTGAACCACAAACTAGAGAAGTCACTTTTGAGTGATGATGATTTGGTTCCCAAGGCCATTGGCAAATACAAAACAGATGTGGTAGAGACGGGTGATTTTTTCGCTGGGGGTCACGTGCCGGATGAAGTGCAGGGTGATATTGCGCAGCCTTTAAGGGAGCGTATCAGGCCGGCGATGGGAGGCTACAGTGTCGGCCACACGGAGGTAACAGCCGGCACCATTGCCACTGGGGTATTTGACGCATCCCCCTACCCCGCTATTCCGGAAAAATACTATATTCTGAGCAACAACCATGTGATAGCCAACAGCAATGATGCGAGCGTGGGGGATCCGATCATTCAACCGGGGCGTGTAGATGGTGGCTCAAACCCCGCCGACAGAATTGGGCGGCTGACGCGGTGGGTGCCCATCCGCTTTGACGGAAGAAGCAACCTGGTGGATGCAGCCATTGCTGAGACCGACTTCCACAACATCAACCGCCAGGTGTATTGGATTGGCCACGTCAGAGGGTATTCAGAAGGGAGACTGCCTCGCTCAAGACCGTGGTACCCGAACCTCTCTATAGGTGATGTGGTAAGAAAAACCGGCAGAACCACCAATTACACATCGGGTAACCTGACCGCTTTTAATGCCACCGTAAATGTGAATTTCGGCGGAGGCAGAACTGCTCGGTTCATAAGGCAAATCACCACATCTCGTATGTCAGCCGGCGGTGACTCAGGTAGCCTGGTAGTTGACTTCGACAACAACGCAGTAGGGCTGCTCTTTGCCGGTTCTACACAACGAACCATCCTTAACCCAATCTACTTCGTCAGAAACCTGCTTAGAATAAGGCTCTTCTGAGAAGAACCCCTTTGCAGAACAAAAAAATCTAACGGCAGCGGCTGCAACCCAGTCCTGATCAATCCAAGCGATTCAGCCGCCATCTGATACAAGCCGAAGGAAAGGGAGTGGAACAGATCACCCGGGGATAAAAACACACAGGAAAAACACTTAACTTTGTAGCCTGTAGCAACCGGTCGGGGTATGTTTCACTCCCGCCTTGTATAAATCAATAGTAACATTGTGCATTATGACCCACCTTGACATCATACATGAAGCCGATGGCTGGATGGCGCTGGATGGCGTAAGCAGTATCGCAGAAAGTGTCAGAGACGGCAAACCGTGTATTGTGGTAACAGTTACCAAAAACAGAGATGTAATAAGAGAACAAATTCCTGAAACCTTTAAAGGATATAAGGTCTATATCGAAACCGATGATGAGGTGACGATTCTGTAACGGATTTTTGATCGGCTCAATCACCAATATGCAAGCGCCGGCACCAAAACACGACGAAAAACGGCGTTGACAATCCGGAAATCAGACCCAAAACACCCGTTTTTGAGCCTTTTTTACCCCCGCGAAACCCACTTTTCGAGGGTGCAAATTTTTTTACACTTTGAACTCATACACTTGTTTATTAGTGTTTTATGATTTTTTTTGAGGTGCGTAGAAATACGTATTCTTCATTTAGGGTATTGACAAGCACTATTTCACCCCTTAAATTTGCTTCGTTGCTGTTATGTCCCTAGCGATGATTTTCTGAAGAAGACAACACCCGTCGCACGAAAACCATAATCAACCCACCGCGGTGGGTGTTGTTCTTCTTCATTTTACACAATGAGCAAAATGGCCTGGCGAACCTGAGCCCCGACCGGCACAGCCAAAATCACCCTAAAATTTGAAACAACCCCTCCCCGATCGGAATGAATCAAATTTTTTTATCCGATCTGAAGCTCCTCTTATCGCGTAAGTCTAATGGTAATCATTTTAGCCCATCCGGCGAACCGGCAAAACCAACCTGCAGAAAAAAGTTTAATAATTCACATCAAAACATTAAACAAAACCGGTTGGCTATGGTTATTTAGTTTGTATAATAGCTGAACAAAACAAACACGAAGAGATGAGACTTATATTGATATTTGTTGCCATGTTATTAATTTCTGCTGTCACCGAAGCGCAGCAGGGAACCATCAGGGGGAGGGTTTTTGATGAGCAGTCGAATGAGCCGTTGCCTTTTGCCAGTGTTATCATTGCTGAGACCACCATTGGTGCATCGAGTGATTTGGACGGCAACTTTATCATCACGGGTGTTGAGCCCGGGTTTAAGCGTCTCCGTGTATCATCTGTGGGATATGAGACGCGTTTCACTGAGGAGTTTATGGTTACGGCTGCCTCGCCGGCTTTTGTGGAGGTGCCGATGCGTGCCGGTGCTGTTGAGATTGATGCGGTTACGGTGGAGGCTTCTGCCATCCGGAGGGAGGCTGCCAGTCCGGTTTCTATGCGTACCATTACGCTGAGTGAGATTGAAAGGAGCCCGGGTGGTAACCGTGACATCAGTCGGGTGGTGCAGTCATTGCCCGGAGTTGCCTCCAGTGTTACCTTCCGTAACGACTTGATTGTTCGGGGTGGTGGAGCCAGTGAAAACCGGTTCTATCTCGACGGCATGGAGATTCCCAACCTGAACCACTTTGCCACACAAGGAGCATCCGGTGGTCCGGCAGGAATCGTCAATACCGATTTCCTGCGAGAGGTCGACTTCTACAGCGGTGCCTTTCCGGTGAACCGGGGCAACGCCCTCAGCTCTGTGATTGACATGCGACAAGTCAATGGCAACAGGGAACGTCTCAACTTCCGAGGCTCCATAGGCGCCAGCGACCTCGCCCTCACAGCAAACGGACCACTCGGCGACAAAACCACCTATGTGTTCTCGGTTCGGCGCTCTTACCTGCAGTTCCTCTTCAGAGCACTTGAACTCCCCTTTCTGCCCACCT
>SKPS01000080.1 GCA_007119395.1 Lentimicrobiaceae bacterium | reverse complement strand
TTCATTCACTCTGATGCATATAACAGTATCGTGCAGGAATTTGTTGTTTTGCCAGCGAAAATAACAGCAAACGGCGTGCGAATCTTTCACATGGAGGTAAAAAGATGTAAAGGAAATGTAAAAGTGTGCAGCCTGCATGTGTTGGTATCACCTCCGCACTTCATCAAGGGGCAAAAAATGTGTACTTTTACACCCTATGAAAAGTCATGGTATCAGGCTGCTCATTGTTTTCGGGATAATGACATTGGTAGGCATTATCACATTTCAGGTCTACTGGGTAAGGAAGACCTATGATATACGTGAGAGCCATTTCAGCCAGACGATCAGCATCGCGTTGTTTGATGTGGCAGTAAAGATTGCCAGTTTCAACGAGACGGCACTACAGGTTCCCACGCCTGTACATCAGTATTCATCCAATTACTTTGTGGTTGAAGTGAATGACATGATTGACAAGCAGGTGCTGGAGTTATTCTTGCGCAGGGAGTTTGACAAGCGGGGTTTACAGCTCGATTTTGAGTATGCAATATTTGATTGCCACGAGAACGAGATGGTATTTGGCCGTTTTGTGAGCATGTCAGATCCTTCCGACACCATCCCTTCGGGGTACGAGTTTGCGTTGTGCAAAGATTGCACCTATTACTTCGGGATTCACTTCCCCGGCCTACGAAATGAGATCATCAGCTCGATGAATGTATGGTTCATCTCAACCACCATCCTGTTGTCTGCTATCATCTTCTTCGGTTGGTCTCTCTTTCTGGTCTTTCGCCAAAAGCGACTTTCGGAGATACAGCGCGACTTCATCAACAACATGACCCATGAGTTCAAAACGCCCATTTCAACCATCGGCATCAGCACAGAGGTGTTGCAAAAAGAGAGTATGCTCCGGGATCATGCACGCGCCCGTAATTATCTCTCGATCATTGGTGAGCAGAACGAGAGGCTGCGTGAGCATGTAGAGAAGGTGCTGCAAGCAGCCAATATTGAGAAGAGGAAGCTCCGTTTGGAGCGGAAGAGCCTGGATCTGTACCGGGTGATGGGTACGGTTTGTGACAGTTACAGAGCCATTGCCGAAGAGCGTGGTGGTTCGGTGTATGTGCTCACCGACCATGAAGAGATTTGGGTTGATGCCGATCACTTCCACCTTACCAATATCCTGATGAACCTGACTGACAATGCCTTAAAGTATACCGTTCAACCACCTCTCATCAGGCTGGAGGCGATCATTGCACCGGATGAAGTGAGGCTGATGGTTTCTGACAATGGGATTGGGATAGAACGGCGATACCAAAGGAAGGTATTCGACAGGTTTTTCCGTGTGCCTACAGGGGCACAGCACAATGTAAAGGGGTTTGGACTGGGGCTGCATTATGTGGCCCATGCCGTGAAGGCCCATGGCTGGAGAATTTCTGTTAAAAGTGAACCGGGTGAGGGGAGCACTTTCACCATCGCCATACCCAAGAGAGATATTTTATCAAAGCCATCCGAAGAACAAACACCATCATCAACATGATGCAAGAGAACAGACCCAAGATTCTTTATGTAGAGGATGATGAAGCCCTGAGCTTTGTCACGCGCGACAACCTGGAGATGCATGGTTACGACATTGTGTGGTGCTCTGATGGCCTGGAGGGGTGGCGGGTGTTCAACGACCACACCTTTGACCTGTGTCTGTTGGATGTGATGCTGCCCAAAAGCGACGGGTTTGAGCTGGCCGGGAAAATCCGGAGGGTAAACCCTGATGTTCCGATCCTGTTCCTTACCGCCAGAACCATGAAAGATGACCGCATCGCAGGCCTGAAGCTCGGTGCCGACGACTATATTACCAAACCTTTCTCCATCGAAGAGCTGACGCTCAGAATACAGGTTTTTTTACAGAGACCTCACAAAACTTCCCAACCCTCTAAAAAAGAGGTGCTACCACTGGGCTCGTTCCTCTTTGATCCTGAAAACTACCTGTTGATTCATGGAGACCGGAAACATAAGCTTACCCAAAGGGAGACCGATCTGCTCCACTTTATGATACGCAACATCAACCGAACCGTGAGCAGGGAAGATATACTGGACGCTGTGTGGAAAAACTCCGATTTTTTTATCAGCAGAAGCCTGGATGTGTTTATCTCCAAGCTGAGAAAGTACCTTAAAGAAGACCCCTCCATCATTCTGGAAAACGTGCATGGGGTGGGGTTCAGATTAAAAATTACCGATGTATGAAAACGCTTGCAATACAACTCTTTTCCCTGGGGATTCTTCTCCCTTCCATATTTCTGACCGGCTGTCGTCGTGACGACTCCTATTCACACAGGCAGGCCAGTGAATCATTCAGAAAATGTATCGGCACCGACGAGTTCCGTGCTTTGTCAGACTTTGCCACAGCCTTTGAGCATTTTCTGTTGGACAACGGTTACCGTAGAGAGGGTGGCGACCTCACGGCGGCTTATAAACGATACCTCCGTCATATCTTAAACTTAACAGAAACGGATACCTCATGGGTATTTCGTCATGATGAGCTGGACGAGATCCTTCAACGCTTTGAAGAACTTCATATTGACGCATTGCTATATCGGGGCAGCATTCAATTGTGTGCCACCAGGGTGCGCTACCCTGACCATATGCTGATGTCCCATTTCAGAGAGATCATGCCGCAACACACCGTATCGCCCAGAAAATTTGCCGAAGAGTTTCTCAGGGAGATCACCCCGGAAGAAACCAACGACAAGGTGCTCAGAATGATGTTAGCTATTGAATATTTCCTGGGTCCGGTGCTCAATGAGCTCCGCCCCGACGAAGAGCGAAGAACCTGTTGCTAAAGGATTATTGGCTGATCTATTGAACAATTGCACCCGCTGACTGGTTATTACTTTGAGTGTTAACCACAAAGGCTCCTTCCGACCGCTACCTGTGTGTTCAACATGTTGGCCTTAATGTGCGGATTGCCATTCAACCTTACCGAATCAACCTGACGAAAACATATACATAATAATCATACAGCATTGTTAACAGAACCGGAAATCCAGCACGTGATGGTTCAGAGGATTTATAACACCAAAAACAATAGTACAACATGGCGAAGAAATGGCTCATTTTTTTAGGAGTAGTGGTCATCGGTGCGGTGGCCTTTTACCTGGTATACACATACGTTTACAACAAGCCCCACAAGGATTATGCTGCCTTGCCGGCAGAGG
>SKPS01000134.1 GCA_007119395.1 Lentimicrobiaceae bacterium | reverse complement strand
TGCCTGAGTATACATTGACCTCGTTCACATCACCGCTGCAAGAAGGGAGCAGCAAGGTGCATGTTACTGCAATGACCAAAAAACGAATCCCTGATTTCATGGACAATAATTTTCTGCAAAGCTACTTAGAATTATTCTAAATAAGCAATTTGCTGTAAACAAAAGGGGCTGCCTCGCAATGAGACAGCCCCTTTTTGTTCGTAGGAATTCAGGATTCTTACTTCACGATCACCTGTTTGGTTACCACTGCTGTGGCTGATTGCAGGCGGATGAAGTAGATACCGGGTGCGAAGTGACTGAGGTTGTACTCTTTCATTGTTTCGCCGGCGAGGGTTATCTGTTCACTGCTGATCACCTGGCCGGTGATATTGGTGACCATTACGTTGGCTTTACCTGTAATACCGTTGATTTTCAGGTAGAAGGTTCCATCGTTCGGGTTGGGCCAGATGGTAAGCTCGTGGTTCTCTTCAGCTTCATCTATGCCGGTACAGTCGATGGCGGTGATGCTGATATCTGATGTGGCTTCACAACCATCGGCGTTGGTCACTGTGACGGTAAACATCACTGTATTGTTTGTTCCGATGTTTGCGCCATCGACCACGATGGTTTGTGTTGTGGCACCTGTTGACCAGAGGTAGCTGGCAAAGCCGGCGCCTGCGTCGAGGGTGGTAGAGGCATCGTCACAGATATCGTAGTCGGCACCGAGGCTTACGGTTGGGGTTGGCAGTACGGTCACCACGATGCTGTCAACTGATTCGCAGCTTGTAACGGCATCGGTAACGGTAACATAGTATGTTGTAGTGGTGGTTGGTGCCACGGTGATGGAGGGGGTAGTTGCTCCGGTGCTCCATTCGTAGGTTAAGCTAAGTGTAGCGGGAGCGTTGTAGGTATGGCTACCGAGGTTACCGAAGTAATTAACCGGATGCACGACATATTCTGAGCTGGCTGAGTCGGTTCCGGCTACGGCAGCCCAGTTGTCGTTTCCATTGTAGATATCGGGTTTACGGATCAGGGTATTATCGGCGGTAGCGTTGTTCACGCCGGCTACGGCCCAGCCCACACCGGGGTCGTTGTTGGGCTCACCGATCACATCGATGATGGTCCAGGTGGTGCCTCCGTCGTGGGTTACTTCGATGGCACGTGCATCGTTGCCTGTAAAGTGGACTACACTGGGCCACGGGAGTACTTCGTCGGCATTGGCTGTGTCGTAGTAAATGGGGTTCACCTGGCTGGCGACGATCACCCAAGTGTGGTGTGGTGGCAACATTGCACCGGCGGGGAAAGTATGCCAGTAGGTCCATCCGCCACCGCTGACAGCTTCCGCAATGCGGTAGTTGGCCAGGTCGAGGGTATCCGGGGTGCCGTTGAAGAGCTCTAAAGCCCTGTTGTTGCTGGTGCCTTCAATATATTCTGAGAAGAACAGTGAAGGAACAGCGGCACCGGGGATGGTCACTTCCAGGGTGGTGGATTCCCCTTCGCAGATGTCATGATCTGTGGTGAGGAGGAAGTTGGGACCTTCAGACACCACCAGGTTTTGCACATCGCTACCTACGCATCCGAGGGCATCGGTGTAGGTATAGGTGATGGCGTGTGAGCCGGCACCGGCCACGGCGGGGTCAAACACACCTGCTGATACGCCCGGGCCGTCAAACGTACCACCAGCGGGCAGTCCTCCGGAGAGGGTAACAGGTGCAGCGCTGAGACATACCGTTGGCAGAGGATCAAGAGTAACGGTTGGAGCCGGGTTCACTACCACGGTGTGTGACAGGTTGGAGGGGATGAAGTCTCCTGTGCCCATCTTCCACTCTATGATGTCATAGGTAGTGGTGATGGTTGGGTAGACATACATTGATGCCGGCATCGAAGTGGCAAAGAGGGTGTCCACCATCATGCCGTCGGTAGCGATGATGGTCCATGGTCCGGTTCCGGGCAGGTCGATCACCAGCATGGCGCTATCGCCCTGGCAAACCAATGAGTCACCGGTAAAGTTAGCTGACCCAAAGATCACGGTTACGGTGTCGGTTAATGTGCCGCAAGGGGTAATGTAGCTTGCTACGTATTGGTAGACACCGGGGGTAGTCCACGGGCCCACTACAGTGTCGATCACATCGTTGGCGAACACCACACCGTTGTGGCTCCAGGTGAAGCCTGTTACAGCACCTGGTGTAGGCAGTGTAACACCACTGTTTAACGACCCAGGATCCTGCACATGGGGTGATCCATCAGCAACAACCCAGTTGGTGGCATCTTTGGTGTATGGACCGATCAGTCTGATTCCTGCTGTTGAATTAGCGCCGGGGATATAACCTGACCAATCAGAAGGGGATACGCCAGCCGCTGCGGGGAAATCGTATTGCACTGTATTGCTTGAATAGCCGACTGCATCAACAATGTTTCCGGAGGGATCTTTGATGATGCGCCCGCTCGGAGTGGCGGAGCTCCATGAAGCTGATCCACCCACTCCATCGTAATAGAAGTTGGCAGGATCACTGCCGGCAGTTCCTGAACCTATACGGATCACAGCAGTGCCATTGGGCGAAAGCAGTGTTCCCGGGGGGAATGTATAACTGTCTGATAACGCAGTGGTGGTCCATTGCTCAAGGGTATAGCCTCCAAGATCAGAATTGGGAACGCCTGTAATCTCCATGAAGTCCACATTAGTGGTTAACCATGATGGATAACCTCCCGGAGGAGTTCCGTTGGATGCGCTATACCACTGGCAGATCTCGGTAATGAAGAAATCACCGGCCGGGAAGAACATCGACATGGCTGAAATATTCACTGTTTCGGTGGGGTCGGTTACCAGTATTGCCTGAGGTGTGACGGAGAAGGGGCTGAAGATTTGGTGGGTGGTAAACTCCCAGAGGGTGTCGTTGCCCTGGAACAGGTTCACGGAATTGGCTCCCAGCCATGCACTCAGTGTGTAGATGCCCGGTACTGATAGATCAACACCGGCTCCCCCTACGGTGATTGCAGAGGCCGGATCGAGTGTTCCTGTGTTCACCACAATGGAGCCCGATGAGTTCACCGGTCCAGTCACATCCCAATAGACCGTGGTGGTAGCCGTGGAGAAGTTCACCTGGCTTCCGATCACGTTGGCAAAGGTGATGTACACACTGTCGTTGGTGCTCAAGCACTCACCATTCACCAGTTCACCACCCTGGATCGCCAGGTCGGCAGCAATACCTGTAAACTCAACGGCACCCACATCGG
>SKPS01000260.1 GCA_007119395.1 Lentimicrobiaceae bacterium | reverse complement strand
GGTTCTTCAGGATGGGCGAAGTGTCGAAGCCGGCACTGGTCTCGGTAATGGAAGACCATGTGAAGTTTCATCCCGAGAAGTTCAAAAACATTTACCGTCACTGGATGGAGAACATCCGCGACTGGTGTATTTCCCGGCAGCTGTGGTGGGGCCACCGGATCCCGGTTTATTACCTGTCTGACGGACGGATGGTGGCAGCCCATACCGTGGAAGAGGGGGTTGAAAAAGTGAAAGCAACATACAATCTCACCGTCATACCTGAAGACCTGAAACAGGATCCTGATGTGCTTGACACGTGGTTCTCTTCCTGGTTGTGGCCCATCGCCGTTTTCGATGGAATCAGAAATCCTGATAACAGGGAGATCAACTATTACTATCCCACGAACGACCTGGTGACCGCACCCGAGATCCTCTTTTTCTGGGTGGCGCGGATGATTATGGCAGGGCATCTTTACAGGGAAGAGATCCCTTTTAAAAATGTGTACCTCACCGGTATTGTGCGTGACAAGCTGGGAAGGAAGATGTCTAAGCAACTTGGCAACTCACCCGATCCCATCACGTTGATGGAGAGATATGGTGCCGATGGTGTCAGGGCCGGCATGCTGTTTACATCACCTGCCGGCAACGATCTCCCCTTCGACGAAGCGTTGTGTGAGCAGGGGCGCAACTTCTGCAACAAGATTTGGAATGCCCTCAGGCTGGTAAAAGGGTGGCCCTGCGACGACAGGTCAGAGCAGCCGGAACATGCCGCTGTTGCCACTGCATGGTTCAATGCACAACTCAATGCCACCATTGAGCAGATGGAAGAAATGTTCACCAAATACAGGCTGTCGGAAGCGTTGATCACACTCTACAAACTCATTTGGGACGACTTCTGCTCATGGTACCTGGAGATGATCAAACCACCTTACCAACAACCCATCGACAAAGCAACCCTTGATGCCACCATCGGCTACTTTGAAAGCCTGATGAAGCTGCTCCACCCTTTTATGCCCTTTATCTCCGAAGAGATTTGGCACCATTTGGCTGAACGCACACCCGGCGATGACCTGATGGTTGCTTCACCACCCTCCTCAACAGGCTATGATGAGAAGATCCGACAACAGTTTGACATCACCAGAGAGGTGATCATGGCCATCAGAAACCACAGAAAAGAGAAATCGATACCCAACAAAGAGCCGTTGGAAATGTACATCAAAGGTGATTTCCCAACACGATTTATACCGGTGTTAACCAAGATCGGCAACCTGAAAAACCTATTCCATACCGGTGAAATCCCTCACGGCACCATCGCCACCATGGTGAAAACCCTGGAGTGTGCTTTCCCTGTGAGTGAGCAGGGCAATACACTTGAAGAGAGAGCCCGCATTCAAAAGGAGCTGCAATACCTCAAAGGCTTTCTGAAGGGGGTGGAGGCCAAGCTCTCCAATGAGAAGTTCATGGCGGGAGCTCCTGAGAAGGTGGTGCAAAATGAACAGAAGAAGCAGCAAGATACGCTGGCAAAAATTACGGCCCTGGAGAAGCAGCTGGCGCTGTTGGGAGATTGACCCGGGAGTACTGTTTCGCATCAAAACAGAAGGAGTTCATTTTTAATGAGCTGATAATGTGTGTTTTGAAATTTATTTTGATTTTTTTTTGATGATGAATGATCTCTGGCATATGAATTGATATTCGGCGGAGAGTAGTTCAATTCAATTTCAAATTTTAACACACACACACGATGAAAACGAAAATTTTTGCAATGGTTCTGTTGGTTGCCGCAGTATTCTCAGGCAGCAAAGTTTCCCACGCACAGTATGTAGAGCAAAGGGGATCCGTAATTGGAGTTAATTCAGGGTTAAGCCTGATCAATTCTTTGATTGGTGCTTTTGATTATGCTGAAAAGGAGGGTTTCAGCACCAGTGGTTTGCCGGTTTTGCAGGTGTCGTATGACAGGATGCTCAACAACCGGTTCAGTATTGGAGCGGCCGTAGCGTACAGTACTGTCACGCTGGAGTACCGTGATCCCAATGTGAAGGAGCCGATTGTTGACAACGAGATTTCTCATTTTGAAGCCTCTTTCAACCGGATCAATTTGGCTGTCCGCAGTTTGTTCTACTACACCAGCCAGGACAGGATGGACATCTATTCAGGTTTGCGTGTTGGCTTCCATGGTTACAGCCTGAAGGCTTCATCTGAAGACCCCGATTTTTCTCCGGAGGATGTTTTCAGGAAGAGGTATCTTGCCACAAAACTGAAGCCCGGTATGCAGGTAATCCTGTTTGGCACCAACCTGTACCCTGTTGAGAGGCTGGGTATCAACTTTGAAGTATCGGTTGGACAGCCCTACTTCGCATCAATGGGATTGCGTTATAAGATCTAGTTCGCTGAGTGTGACGCACAGGCTTTTTTTAAGCCGGCGCTTCCAAGGGAGTGCCGGCTTTTCGGTTTCCAGAACTTTTTTGTTGTACCTTCGCAGGCATGGGAACGAACAAGCGTAGCAGGCTCAGCGGGTGGTGGCTTCTGACATTGCAGGGGCTTCTCCTTGTGTTTTTGGTCGTATTTGGCATTCGGTATTACAGAGAATCTTCTCAAAACCTCACAGAACAATACAGGCAACAGCTTGCAGGCACCTCTGCCACAGCGCGGCTGAGCGCAGAGAGCTTCTTCCGGAAGTATTCAGAGAACCTTCGTTTGCTGGCCAGGGATCCCGGGCTACGGGTTTTGATATCAGGGGAAGAGGATACAGCGGATGCCCCTTTCTGTTTGATGGAGAATCTCTTCAGCATTCACCGTACGGAAGTTGACGCGCTGATTTTAATGGATACTACTTCGCTGGTTATCAAGAGAATTGGCAATGACACCATTGAGCCCGACCACATGATGTGCATTGGCAATACGATGGCCAACCCGGTTGTGCCTCCCGACTCGGTATATTACAGCGATATCTTCGTAAACCACAAAAACCAGAAAGCGATCACCTTGTCGTGTCCGGTATATGAGAATGGTCAGCGTGTGGCGATTGTGCGCTGGATGGTCACCATAGAATCGATCAACCGTCATTTAATGCAAGCTTTGGAAGAGGATGAGCTAACCCATTTTGTGGTCTTTGATGAGGAGGGGAGGTTATTGAGCAGTGATGAAGACTATTATGGTTGGTTGTGTGGCGTTGCGGGTTGTGATTGTTCGGGAGATTGGTACCGTCGTCCTGTGATTCGCTCATTTGGCAGGTTGAAGATGACGGGTAGTGGCACCTTGGAGTTGGCGCCGCCGGGTTGCAGGGTGTATGGTGCGTGGAGTGAGCTCACTGTTGGCAGTCGGAGCTGGCGTATCATGGTGATGATGCCGGTGGTGGAACTGGAGAGTGTGATGAGCCGTCACCGTGCCACCACCATGGCCATGACAGGGGTGGTGCTTGCCATCAGCATTTCGATGTTGTTTGTGGTGCTGAACATGCGCAACAAGCGTTCGAAGCTTGAGACCGAGGCGCGGTACCTTGAGCGTTTGGCCAGAACGCAAACGCAGCTTAAAGAGGAGCGTGAACAGAGGCTCTCGGCTCAGATCACCGGGCAAGAGCTGGAGCGCCAGCGCCTCAGTCGCGAACTGCACGATGGTCTGGGACAAATGTTGCTGGCATTGAAACTACGCATCCAGGGGGAGGCACCGCAATCTGATGTTGCTTCATCAGAGCCCATCGCCCTGCTCGAACAAACCATCACAGAGGCAAAACGGATCTCGGAGGGGCTGTCACCCGCTGTACTGCATGAGCTGGGGGTGCTCGAAGCAATAGAAAAATACTGCAACAGCTCCAGCCAACATACAGGCATCACGATCGACTTTGTGCATTACGGTCTGGATGGAAACATCAACAAAGAGATCTCAACACACCTCTACCGCATCGTGCAGGAAGGTGTAAGCAATGCCATCAGACACAGCCACGCCTCAGAAATCAACATACAACTTTTGGCCGGTCAAATCCGCATCACCTTGCTGATACAAGACAATGGCAAAGGGTTCAACCCCGAAGCGCGTGACCATAAAAAAGGGACCGGTCTCGACAATATGCGCGACAGGGCTACCATATTAAATGGTACCTTCGACCTCACTTCCACCCCGCAGGAGGGAACCACCATCGTTATAAAAATACCCTATTCATCCCCACAAACATGAAAAACGCACAAGAGAGCATATCGGTATTGATCGTTGATGACCACAGAATTTTCAGGGATGGGATCGCATCGATGTTGCACGATGTGAAGGAGATCACCATTGCTGGCCTGGCTTCCAACGGCGTGGAAGCATTGGGCATGATCCCATCGTACCGACCAGATGTAATCATCCTGGATCTCTCCATGCCGGTGATGGGTGGACTGGATCTGATGAACAGACTACAGAAGCTTGATTATCAACCTAAGGTGCTGGTCCTTTCAATGCACATTGATCAACCCTTCGTGGATGAAGCCCTGACGGCCGGTGCCAATGGGTATCTGTGCAAAGAAAACACCGACAAAAAGGAGCTGATGGAAGCCATCTATACCGTCAATGACGGTGAAACCTACCTGGGATACACCATCAGAGAGCAGATGGCGAAAAATGAACAATCGGGAAAACAAAAGGGGACGAAAAGCGCCAAAGCGGAGGGTTTATCACTGCTGTCGAAAAGAGAGACAGAGGTGTTACAGATGATCATGAAAGGGATGAGCAACCAGGAGATTGCCGATGCCACTTTTGTGAGCATACGCACTGTGGAGACCCACAAAAGCAATATCATGAACAAGCTCAACCTCAAGAATACCGTAGAGCTGGTGAAGTACGCCATCAAGAACCATTTTTTCGAAATCTGAACCAGGAAATGCATTTTTTTTTCGTGCGGCTTTTAACCCGGCACACTTTTTTTCATCATACACCTACATCAGATCGATAAATATATATATTTGTAATCTGAAATATGGATAAAAACGACAACTCAATCTTTAAGGGTATGAAAAAGAGTGGTTTTCTGGTGGTATTGATGTCACTGGTTGTGATGTTTACGGTGGGTTGCAAGGATGATGACCCGGATCCGGTATGGCATGCTACCCCTTATGTGTTTGATATACCGGTTGGTTTTCCGACGAACTTGAATATTCCTTCTGACAATCCGATGACGGTTGAGGGGATTGAATTGGGGCGTCATCTTTTTTATGATGGGCGGTTATCGGGTCGTACGCACCCTGATTCGTTGATGACGTGTGCCACATGTCACCGGCAGTCGAGGGCCTTTGATCTGGGCGTAGATCATCCGGTATACAACGATCCTGACGGCAGGCCGTGGGGTTTAACGGGTCATAAGACACCACATACGGTGCTGTCGTTGGTGAATCTGGTGTGGAACCATCAGGGGTATATGTGGAACGGTGTGGTAAGCAAGGACAACACCATGCTGGGAAGTCCGGCACACGATGTGCCGCCGCTGCCTGAGTACCATTGGAACAACATTGAATCGGTGGTATGGCTTGCCATTGTTGACCCTCACGAGATTGTGGGGCATCCTGACCGTACGGTGGCATTGCTGAGTACCGTAACAGATCCTGATTATCCTGCCATGTTTGAACAGGCGTTTGGTACTCCGGAGATCACCTATGACAGGATTTCCAAAGCGATCGGGCAGTTTATCAGAACCATAGTGTCATCGAACTCCACAGCCCACAAGGCGTGGCGGGGAGAAGCCAACTTTACGGATGCAGAGCGGATGGGGTGGATGCTCTTTATGACCGAAGAGGGAGCCGACTGCTTCCATTGCCATGGTGGCGACGGAAGTCCGCTCATGACCACACACCTTTTTTACAACAATGCGAAAGATACCTGCTTTGTGGGTGTTTGTGCCAACCCGCGTGATCGCTATTCGGTAACAAAAAACGACAGAGACCGTGGTGCATTCAAGGCCCCGACTCTGATCAATGTTGAGCATACCGGCCCTTACATGCATGACGGAAGATTCCGTACCCTGGACGAAGTGATACAGTTTTACAACAGTGGATTGAAATACTCGGAGTATGCCCATCCGTTGATGCACAAGCTTTTCCCTCCCTATTCCAACGGAATGAACCTCAATCCGGTACAGCTACAACAGCTCAAAGCCTTCCTGCTCTCCCTCACCGACAACGAGTTGTTGACAGATCCAAAGTACAGCAACCCAAGACCCGACAACCCCTTCTTCATACAGTGGTAGCGCCCCCCCCACATCCTCACATCCTCACATTCCGAAAAACCAGAAATCTTCGATTTCTTAGTTTTTCGGGATCCCCACATCCCCACATCCTCACATCCTCACATCCCCACATCAGCTCCATCTTTTTTTCAGTAAAACACGTAGATTTGTCCTTTTAACATTCCATTAACGAATGCATCTAATTATGTGATGACAAAGAATAGATTTCAACAACCAAAAAAGGAGGAGTGATGAAACGTTATTTGCTACGTGTTGCCTTGCGTTTGCTGGCGGCCATGTTTTTTGTGTTTTCTTCCGGTTTGATATATGGTCAGAACAATGCCGGTATTTATGGTAGCGTGTTCGACAGTCGCACCGGGGAGGTATTGACGGGTGCTGAAGTTTTGGTGCGGCCAACTGATCTGGGAGCCACCACAAACGACAGGGGTGAATATGATATACCGGGTTTAGCGACTGGCCGTCATTATCTAACGGTGAGTTTCCTTGGGTATGAATTGGGTGAAGCCACGGTGAATTTGAATGAGGGTGAACGTCGTCAGGTGGACATTTACCTTACGCCTGCGCCCAACATGTTACGGATGGTAATTGTGAAGGACCGTTTCATCAGGGAGATGCCTTATATGCAGCACACGTTGTTGAAGGAGGACATAGAGTTGATGGCGGTGCGTGACATTGGTGACCAGTTGCGGTTGTTGCCGAATGTGGGAGGTATCAAGAAGGGAGCTGTAAACATTGACCCGGTGATTCGCGGATTTAAGTATTCACAGATCACCACTTTGTTGGATGGGGCCATTCATATTGAGGGGGGATGTCCGAACCGAATGGATCCGGCCTCATCGCACATTGCATTGGATGACATGGCTGAGATGCAGGTGCTGAAGGGTCCTTTTGCGTTGCGCTACGGTGCCGTATTTGGCGGTCTGGTGAACCTGGTTCCAGTACGTCCGATGGCGTTTGAAACCCCTGGTGTAGAGGTGAAGGCGATCAGAGGCTATGAGAGCAACTGGAACGGGCACAGAGAGTATCTGAGTGTAGCCGGTGGAAACAAAAGGGTGTACTTCCTGCTGTCAGGTTATCAACAGCAATACGGTGATTACAGGGCTGGTAACGACATCCTTTTTAGTACAAGTTCGCATAAGTTTGGCTATAAAGCATCGCTTGGGTTTCGCCCGTTGGCCAACCATGAGGTGCTGTTCTCTTTCAGCAACAGCCTCAGTCGTGGCATTATGTTTCCGGCATTGCCCATG
The DNA here is from genome assembly GCA_007119395.1 of Lentimicrobiaceae bacterium. Classification (GTDB taxonomy): domain Bacteria; phylum Bacteroidota; class Bacteroidia; order Bacteroidales; family SKPS01; genus SKPS01. The sequence goes on along the minus strand of SKPS01000260.1, from coordinate 4,409 downwards.
GACGACCGCATGGATGACAGCAGGGTGATGTATGTGGATTACAAGATCGGTCAGCTCAGCGATGTGGTCAATTCAATTGACCTGAAGGTTTATTACAGTCAGGTGGATCATACCATGGACAACCGGCAGCGCCCCTTTGGGGATACAGCGGTTGCTATTGCGCACGTGATAGGAGATGTGTATGGTGCCAGGTTCGAATCGGGGCTGAACATCTTCGACGGGCACCTCTACCTGGGTGCTGATTACCGTAATACCTTCAAGGATGGCACACGCACCCGAACCATGATATTGCAAAACCCGATGCAGGGGCAGGTGCCGCAACTTCGTGAGAGCCTCTGGAGCGATGCCAACATCGTAAATACAGGTCTTTTTGCTGAATTCAAGCGCAGGATCAATCAGTTGGATCTGATCGCAGCGGTCCGTTTTGACATCAACCATGCCACATCAGACACCATCAAGCTCAGGGGTGGTACGCTGATGAACCCCGTTGAGCTGATCAACAACCCCGATACTGAGAGCAGCCATACCGCCTTGAGTGCCAGTGTGGGTGCAACATACCATTTTAATGAGCGCTTCTCAACCAGCATTGCCGCCGGTAGAGGAACCCGATTCCCCGACATGCTGGAGAGATTCATTATCAGCTTGCCGGTAGGCTTCGACCGCTTCGAATACATGGGCAACCCACAACTGAAACCCGAGGTGAACAACGAGGTGGACCTCAATTTCCGCTACACACACCCTAACTACGGTGGCTTCGATTTTACACTGTTCTACTCCTATGTGGAAGATTATATTATGGGGGAGAGATTGCCCATCTCAGAACAGAGACCTTTGATGCAAAACGTGTTTGGCGTGAAGCGCTTTGAAAACTTTGAAACGGCTCAGTTTACAGGCTTCGAATTCGCTTTCAACAGCCCTGAAAAATACTTATTGAATATTGCATTGGTTGCATCTTACACCAGAGGGGTGATCAGTCAAGCCGTGAAACCAATTCTTGACCCGGCGCAACCACCGCTGCAGGCAGTGATTGGTGAAGAGGTGATCAACAACGACCCCGCACCTGAAATTCCTCCTTTTGAAGCAACAGCAGTGGTAAGGTACAGGTTTTGGAACAACAGAATCATACCGCACTTCTCAGCCCGGATCGTGGCAGCTCAAAACCATGTGTCTGAATCATATATGGAAGCTGAAACAGAAGGGTTTACCATCCTGGGGCTCGGTGTAACCTACAGGCACAGCGGCAATATCTCCGTTTCATCAGGGGTGAACAACCTGCTCAATACAGCGTATTATGAGCACCTTAACCGCAGAATCATCGGAAGTACGCTTAACTTCTATGAGCCGGGAAGAGTATTCTACATCAATATGGTTATAAACATTTAAACACATAGCATATCATGAAAAAAGTGAGCATATTAATGATCCTGCTGATCGCACTGTCAGCATGTCAGAAAGATTTCGAAGAGCGCAGCATCACCTACCTGATCACCGGATTGGCCAACCCCTACAGGGTAACCTATGTGAACGAAACAGGTGAGGCAACCACTGAAAACATCGCCCCGGTAAACGACGACCAGGTGTGGCATTACAACTTCACAGCACAACAGGGTGATATTCTGTACATGTTTGCTGAGTTTACAGATATAGAATTGGTGCCTACCAAGTTTAAGTTCAGAATTCTGATCAACGGAAAAGTGTTCAAAGAGTCGTTTGGTTACGACCACAACATTGGCGATACACTCTTCAGGGTGAAACGGGCCGGAACAGTACCATTCTAACCCATCCCGGGTCACCTAAAACGGTCATATACAATATGGAATGACCGCCACATCACAGAGCCACGGCAAGCAACGGCACGTGGCTTTGTGATATTTCATATTTCGGGGTTTCAAGTTCGCTAAGATGCACCCGGGATAGAAAAAGTATGGAACTGGCATTTACATTCATTAACAAATCTAAAACAAACAATATCAGCAAATAAACAATATTTAATAAAATATTTCATCCACAGTTTTAACTTTCGATCGAATTTGCAATCAAAGAGAATATATGTATGTATTAACTTTTTGTTAAATTTGCAGAGACAACATACACATTGTAACAACAGACAACGTTTAGTATTGAGTGATAGAAGGGATATTAGCACAGCAACACAATTAAAATTGTTAAAATGATGAAAAAGAGACTATTATTTCAGGTCTTGCTGCCACTGGTGGCAGTATTATTGGTTTTTGCGGGGTGTAAGGATGACAATGGAGATCCAGAGGCACCAGCAGGGAAACTGGTTTTTAACTTTCACCACACCGTTGATGGGGCAGCGGTTACTTTTGATTCAGCCGGTTACGTGAACGAAGCAGGGAATGTGTATGAGGTGAATGAGATTCAGTATTTTATATCAGACGTCACCTTGCACCGTACAGACGGCGGCAAGGTTGTGCTTGATAAGGAGAATGATATCTATTACATCGACACAGACATTCCGGCCACCAAGCGTTGGCAAGTATTTGATGCCATTCCTGAGGGGAGCTACACCAGTATCACGTTCACTTTTGGTATCAGCGAACAGAAGAACAAGTCGTTTATGTTTGTGAACCCACCTGAAGTGAACATGGTGTGGCCTGAATTTTTGGGTGGCGGATACCACTATCTGAAACTCAATGGAAAGTTTGAGGAAGAGATTGGCGGAACGGTTTATCTGCGTCCGTTCAACTACCACATGGGGATAGGTCAGATCTACGACCCACCCACCACCACTCACCCTGATTCCATCGTAGGCTTTGCACAGAACTATTTTGAAGTAGAGTTACCCAACAGTGGGTTTACCATTGCAAAGGATCAAACCGTGGAGATTGACGTAATCATGCAGGTGGAGGAGTGGTTCAAGAACCCCAATATCTGGGATCACCATTATTGGGGCAACTTCACCATGCAGAACCAGGCTGCGATGCAGGCCATGAAAGAGAACGGTGAGCATGTATTTATTGTTGGTGAGATCAAGTAATACACAGATAAATATATAAGAAGACTAACAGGAGGATATACAACATGAAAAAGAAGCATTGGTTTATTTGGTTATTGTTACCCGCCCTATTTTTTACGGTAGGTTGCAAGGATGATAACGGTGATCCTGATCCGGTATGGCAGGCCACCCCGTATGATTTTGAAATCCCTATTGGTTTTCCCACGAGGTTGAACATTCCTGATGACAACCCATTGACGGTTGAAGGGGTTGAGTTGGGTCGATATCTGTTTTATGACGGCAGGATGTCGGGTCGTACGCATCCTGACTCACTGATGTCGTGTGCCAGTTGTCACAGACAGGAGCGTGCATTTGACCTGGGTGCTGATCACCCTTACTACACCGATCCTGACGGCAGGCCATGGGGGCTTACAGGTATCAAAACACCGCATGCCACACTCCCTTTGTTCAACCTGGTGTGGAACCATGAGGGGTATTTATGGAACGGTATGATCCACAAGGGCAACACCAACCTGGGTTCGGTGGCGTATAACATTCCGGCGTTGCCAGAGTACCACATGAAGAACATTGAGTCTTTGGTATGGATGGGCATTGCTGCACCCCATGAGATGCATGGTCACCCTGACCGTACGGTGGCACTGTTTCAAACCATCACTGACCCTGACTACCCCAAATTGTTTGAGAGAGCCTTTGGCACACCGGAGATCACCTATGAACGGATGTCTAAGGCGGTGGCTCAGTTTATTCGCACCATTGTCTCATCCAACTCTACAGCGCACAAAGCGTGGAGGGGTGAAGCCAATTTCACCGATATGGAGCGTATGGGCTGGATGCTCTTTATGACCGAAGAGGGAGCAGACTGTTTCCATTGCCATGGAGGTGACGGCTCACCACTGATGACCACACACCTCTTCTACAACAATGCCAAAGACACCTGCTTTACCGGGGTGTGTGCCAACCCACGCGATCGTTATGCCGTTACCGGTAATGAAAGGGATCGTGGTGCGTTTAAGGCAACATCGCTTATTAACATTGAACATCAGGGTCCCTATATGCACGATGGCCGGTTTGCAACGCTTGACGATGTGATCCAGTTCTACAACAGTGGATTGAAATATTCAGAGTATGCCCACCCGTTGATGCACAAACTGTTTCCGCCATATTACAATGGAATGAGTCTCAACCCGATACAGTTGCAACAACTCAAGGCTTTTCTGCTCTCACTCACCGACAACGAATTGTTGACCAACCCGAAATATAGCAACCCAAGACCAGACAACCCCTTCTTTATCAGTTGGTAATGTCTTCGGAATCCTCTTCCTGCAGCTCCAGCCAGTAGATCACCTGCTCAAGCAGCATCTCTGCCCTGGAGCTGTACTGTTTCAGGCTGAAATAGACAGCCATGGAAATCACCAGCAGCCACACCAGG
>SKPS01000234.1 GCA_007119395.1 Lentimicrobiaceae bacterium | reverse complement strand
GCAGCCAGAAAAGTGCTCGACAAAGATCCCAAGGTGCGGTTTGTAATGGCCGGATCGGGAGATATGCTGAACAGAATGATCAAAAGGGCCGCAGCCCTGAGAATGGGTTCCAGGTTCCACTTTACCGGGTTTCTGAAAGGTGTAGATGTTCATAAAATGTTTGCACTTAGTGATGTATATGTTATGCCTTCCGTCTCAGAACCGTTTGGCATTTCACCCCTTGAAGCGATGCGATCCAATGTGCCTGTGGTGATCTCGAAACAGTCAGGGGTAGCTGAAGTGCTTCATCATGCCCTGAAAGTTGACTTTTGGGATATTGATGGGTTGGCTGATGCAATCTACGGACTCCTCAATTACCCCGCCTTAGCAGGAATGTTCAGAAAACACGGCAGACAAGAGGTGGAAAACCTCAAATGGGAACATGCCGCTGAAAAGGTGCGTGACGTTTACCTTACAGCGCTCAGAATCTACGCCAACAGATGATAACAATCGATAGTAACCTTTAACAATAAGATATATGCGCTCAATTTGTTTTTACTTCCAGGTGCATCAACCTTTCAGGTTGAAAAATTACCGGTTCTTTCAGATAGGTGGTGATCATGATTACTATGATGACTACCAAAACCGATTTATTATGCGCCGTGTTGCCGACAAATGCTATTTGCCGGCTAATCAGCTGATGCTTGATCTCATTGCTCAGTACGGGCAACAGTTTAAGATCTGCTACTCCATATCAGGCACTGCCCTGGATCAGTTTGAGAGGTATGCCCCTGAAGTGATTGATAGCTTCAGACGCCTTGAAGCCTCCGGATGTGTTGAGTTTCTGTCAGAAACTTATTGCCACTCACTGGCTGCTCTGAAAAGCAAAGAGGAGTTCTTTATTCAGGTGGATATGCACAGAAAAAGAATGAAGGAGCTAATTGGGGCTGAAACCAAAGCGTTCAGGAACACCGAGCTTATCTATTCTGATGGCATTGGGGAGATGGTGGCAGAGATGGGGTTTGAAACCATGCTGACAGAAGGTGCCAAGCATATTTTGGGGTGGAAAAGTCCTAACTATTTGTACTGCAATGCCATCAATCCCAAGCTGAAATTGCTGTTGAAAAACTTCCGGTTGAGTGATGACATCGCTTTCCGGTTCTCTCAGCAGAGCTGGTCTGAATGGCCATTGACCACAGAGAAATTTGTTGACTGGCTCAACGCGGTTGATCCACAGCAGCAGGTTGTGAACCTGTTTATGGACTATGAGACCTTTGGTGAGCACCAATGGCCCGAAACAGGCATCTTTGAGTTTTTGAAGGCGTTGCCGGAAAGGGTGTTTAATCACTCCAACTACACCTTTAACACCCCCACTGAGGTGAGCAATACGCTTCAGCCTGTTTCGGCGGTACATGTTCCCTATCCCATCTCCTGGGCCGATGAAGAGAGAGACCTGACGGCATGGCTCGGAAACGACTTGCAGGATGATGCTTTCGAAAGGGTATACGCCATCGAAGGGCAGGTGAAACAAGTCAACCGGGATGAACTGACACGCGACTGGAGGTACCTGCAAACCTCGGATCACTTCTACTATATGTGTACCAAATGGTTCTCAGATGGTGATGTGCACAAGTACTTCAACCCCTATGGAAGCCCATATGAAGCCTATATTAACTACATGAACGTATTGTCAGATTTTATGATCCGCCTTGAAAAGATATCCGGTGATCATATCTATCTTGACAGTAGTAGTGTACAGCAAGAACCTTCGCAGCCAAAGCCTCTGGTGGTAGAACCAAAGAGAAAGAGTGTCAGATTTAAGAAGTTTTCAGAAATCAAAACACTGAAAAAGAATGAATTAAAAAGATTGATGCGCGAAATTGATCCCCTTGATGTGTGGTATGCAACACGGGGTTTGAAGAAGGAGTTTACTTCTGTAATCATTCAGGCTCTGAACAAAAGAGAGCAGGAACAGTATATGCGTATTGCTGCTTCATATGATAAACCAGGAAAAGAGAGTGTGGATTTCAGTCGGGAACACATATTGATTAAAGCGAACACCCTTTTCCCTAAATAGATGTTTTGCTGAATTATCAACACCAGCTTTCACCATGCCGGAGGGATTCTGACAGCGTGAACCTTCCAAACCTGCGTACAACGCCTGTAGGTGGGGCTAAACAATTATATATACTTTTGCACCGGATGAATTCAGGCAACCTCCGGTTGTATGAACAATGACAACGAACAAGAAACTATGAAGAAAACGAAAGAATCTTATACAAGTCAAGACAAACCCGATGTATTATTTGAGGTGTCGTGGGAAGTGTGCAACAAGGTGGGTGGAATCTACACGGTACTCTCTACCAAATATGCTGCCCTGGCAGCTGAGATGGATCCTGCTGAGATCATTATGATTGGTCCGGATGTATGGAAAGAGACCACTGAACACCTCTATTTTGAAGAGGACCCTGAGTTACTCAAAGGGTGGCGGGAACATGCTGAATCTCAGGACCTGTTTTTCAGGGTTGGCCGTTGGAAGATTCCCGGCAACCCGCTGGCGGTGCTGATCGATTTCACCTCTTTCTTTCCTCAGAAAGATTCTGTATTCACCCGCTTTTGGGAAGATTTTGGGCTGGACTCGATCAGTGGACAGTGGGACTATATTGAGCCTGCGATTTTTGGGTATGCTGCCGGCAGGGTGATTGAGAGCTACTACCGCACCCACTTAACGAATCGCGACAAAGTGTTGGCACATTTTCATGAATGGATGACCGGTTCCGGTGTGTTGTATCTGAACAAGAGCAACCCGGGCATTGCCACAGCGTTCACTACGCATGCCACTGTGTTGGGGCGTTCCATTGCCGGCAACGGTTGGCCATTGTACAGTAAACTCGGAGAGCTTCAGGGTGACGCTGTGGCCAGCCGCTTGCAGGTCAAATCGAAGCACTCACTGGAGAAACTGGCAGCAAAACACGCTGACTTGTTTACCACGGTGAGCCAGATTACGGCCAAAGAGTGTAAAACGCTGGTAGGGAAAACACCGGATGCCATCACGCCCAACGGGTTTAACCCTGATTGGGTGCCTACCGATCAACAGCTCGCTTCTGAGCGGAAGACAAGCAGAGAAGTGATCTGCAAGGTGGCTGAGATGATGTTTAAAACATCTTTTGATGACAACACCATGTTGGTGCTCAACAGTGGTCGTTATGAGTACAGAAACAAAGGGATTGACCTGTTCCTG
>SKPS01000334.1 GCA_007119395.1 Lentimicrobiaceae bacterium | reverse complement strand
CTGGCAGTTTATGGCAGTTGGCTTTTTTTTCACACAGAGCTTCTCAGAGGTAATAAAGAGTTTCACGGAGAAAGTTATGTCCCGTCGGGACATGATATCGGATGTTGGCTGTGAACGGTAAACAGAAAACGGTTGAAAACCTCAGTGCCAACCGCCAAAAGCCAACCGCCAAAAGCCAACCGCCGATGGCAACCACCTGAATCCTCATCTATAGAGTAAACGAGGTCATTGTCACCTCCTTTCAGCACCCACCCCAATATTTAGATCATTTCTAAACAACATGATATCCTGCTGAAAATGGGAACAATGCGTCAGTCGGTTGTTTAGCGTTTAAGTATCACTAAAATGCTATGTGGTTAAAAATCAGCTATAAAGCTCTTTTGTTATTTTGTTAACAATTGGGAAAAAAATGGGATTTTTCTATTTTTGCCCATCAGAAAGATTACTAACAAGAAAGGAGTGTACCCGTGATCAGTACCATTCTGCCGGCAGTTGTTTCGTTGGGATCCATCGGGATGGCTGCAGCCATTGTATTGTTTTTTGTAGCCCAGAAGTTTAAGGTGATTGAAGATCCACGTATCGACGATGTGAACGACCAGTTGCCGGGAGCCAACTGTGGTGGTTGTGGCCTGGCGGGCTGTCGCGCTTTTGCCGAAGCGTTGGTGAAAGCGGCCGATAAGGGTGATCTTTCCGGCTTTAACTGTCCGGCCGGTGGCGGCGATCTGATGACCGACATTGCCGCCGTTCTTGGCATGGAGGCCGAAGTGAAAGACCCTGAAATTGCCGTGCTTCGTTGTTCCGGTTCCAGGGCAAACGCCCCGCAGAAGATCGTATATGACGGTCCCCAAACCTGCGCTTTTGCCCACGCCCTCTCTTCCGGTGAGAGCGGATGCCCCAAGGGGTGCCTCGGTCTTGCCGACTGCGTGATCTCCTGCACCTTCGATGCGATGTGGATGGACGATGAGACCGGACTACCCGGCATCAGCGAAGAGAAATGCGTTGCCTGTGGCGCCTGTGTCAAAGCATGCCCCAGAGACATTATCGAACTGCGCAAGAAAGGGAAGAAAAGCCGCCGTATCTTCGTAAGCTGTATCAATACTGAGAAGGGGGGACCCGCCAAAAAGAACTGCAAGGTGGCTTGCATCGGTTGTGGAAAATGCATGAAGATTTGTCCGCACGATGCCATCACCGTAGAGAACAACCTGGCCTATATCCATCACGACAAATGCAAGTTGTGCCGCAAGTGTGCACCTGAGTGCCCCACTACGGCCATTATAGAGCTCAACTTCCCGCCCAGGAAAGAGAGGAAAGAGAAAGAGGCGACCGGTGCGGAGGCTTGACATCAAACATCAACAAAAGAAAACACCAAAACGAGGAGGATAAAACGTTGAAAACCTTCACTTTTAAACTAGGGGGCATACATCCTGAAGAGAATAAATTCTCTGCCGGGGCAGCTATCGAGCGGCTGGCACCGGGAAAGGAGGCGTATGTTCCGGTATCGCAGCATTTGGGCGTACCTGCAAAGATTTTAGTCAGCAAAGGTGATCAGGTGAAGACCGGTCAGTTGCTGGCACAAGGCGAGGCCTTCATCTCCGCCAACATCCATTCCCCTGTCACCGGAAAGGTCAAAAAAATAGACCAATACCCTGACCAGAGCGGCTACAAGAAAACGATGGTAATCATTGATGTGGAAGAGGTGGATGTCTGGGATGATGGCATTGACCCAACCGACACAGTGATCCGTGAGGTGCCCGCAGACAAGTCGATGATCATAGAGAAGATCAAAGAGATGGGTGTTGTGGGGTTGGGCGGTGCCACTTTCCCCACTCATGTAAAGCTGATGATTCCTGACGGGAAGCGTGTGGAGACGTTGCTTATCAACGGAGTGGAGTGTGAGCCATACCTTACGGCTGACCATCGGGTGATGCTGGAGCGTGCTGAGGAGATGCTGATTGGTATCAAAATATTAATGAAGGGTTTGGATGTGCAGCGTGCTGTGATTGGCATTGAGAAGAACAAGCCTGATGCGATTGCACATCTGGCCGGGATGGTGGAGCGTTTTCCGGGCATCGAGGTGGCACCGTTGAAGGTGAAGTATCCACAAGGTGCTGAGAAGCAGTTGATCAAAGCGGTCCTGAACCGTGAGGTTCCTTCAGGGAAGCTTCCGTTGGATGTGGGTTGTGTGGTAAGCAATGCAGGTACTGCGTTGGCGGTTTACGAGGCGGTGCAGAAGAACAAGCCCTTGATAGAGCGTGTGGTTACGGTCACCGGCAAAGGGGTGAAGAAGCCATGCAACCTGATGGTACGCATCGGCACCCCGATACAGGCACTGATCGACCATGCAGGCGGCTTACCTGAAGAGGCAGGCAAGGTGGTCAGTGGCGGCCCCATGATGGGTAAAGCCCTGAACTCCCTCGAGGCACCTGTTACCAAAGGAACATCCGGCATCCTCATCATGCAACAGGGTGAAACACCCAGAAAAGAGGTGGCAAACTGCATCCGTTGCGCACGTTGCACCGTCGTTTGTCCGATGGGATTAGAACCCTATCTGCTGGCCCAGCAGGCCAAGCTTGAAATGTGGGACGAAGCTGAGGGTGACATGATCATGGATTGTATTGAGTGTGGATCGTGCCTGTTTGAGTGCCCCTCCGGAAGGCCGTTGCTGGACTATATCCGGGTGGGGAAGAGCAAAGTAGGACACATCATCAGAACAAGAAAGAATTAATAATCAATAGAATATGAGCTTATTAACACTATCGGGTTCACCGCATGTCCAAACTGACAGAAGTGTCAGGGGGATTATGTTTGACGTGGTGATTGCCATGGTACCTGCCCTGCTGGTTTCATTCTGGTTTTTCGGGTTAGGTGCCCTCAAGGTTACCCTTGTGGCTGTGATTGCATGTATCTTTTTTGAATGGCTGATCACCAAATACATGTTAAAGGCCAAATCTACCGTAGCGGATGGTTCGGCCATCGTAACCGGCATTTTACTCGCCTTCAATCTGCCGTCGAGCCTTCCGGTTTGGCTGGTGATTCTGGGTGCGTTGGTCTCCATCGGAGTGGGTAAGATGACCTTTGGCGGTCTGGGTAAAAACCCGTTTAACCCTGCTTTGGTTGGACGTGTTTTTCTGTTGATCAGCTATCCGGTTGACATGACCATGTGGCCAAAGCCTTTCGAGAGTCGTCACATTTTTAACTTTGGCGGGATGGATCGTGCTGCCCTTG
>SKPS01000291.1 GCA_007119395.1 Lentimicrobiaceae bacterium | reverse complement strand
GCGATTTCCCATGTGGGTTCAGGCAGATGAAGCATGGTTCTGATCTTCTGTGCTGTAAAGGGCAAAAAGGGTTCAGCCAGTATTCCCAGGTTGGCACAGATCTGTAACGACACGTTCATCACTGTTTTTACGCGGTTTTCGTTCACCTTGATCTGCTTCCAGGGCTCGTTGTCGGTAAGGTACTTGTTGCCCAGCCTGGCCAGGTTCATCAAGTGCCCTAACCCTTCGCGAAAACGGAAGTGTTCAAGACTCTCTGCCACTTTGCCGGGAAACGCGCTGATCTGTTCCAACACCTTCAGGTCTTCCTCGTTCAACTCACCGGGCTCCGGAACACTGCCGTTGTAATATTTGTGTGTCAGCACCATGGTACGGTTCACCAGGTTGCCCAGAATAGCCAGTAGCTCATTGTTGTTCCTCGCCTGATAATCTTTCCAGGTGAAGTCGTTGTCTTTCGATTCAGGAGCATTGGCTGTAAGCACATACCTTAACACGTCCTGTTTCCCCGGGAACTCTTCAAGGTATTCATGAAGCCACACTGCCCAATTTCTGGATGTGGAGATTTTGTCACCCTCCAGGTTCAGGAACTCGTTGGCGGGCACGTTGTCAGGAACGATGTAAGAGCCTTCTGCCTTGAGCATGGCAGGGAAGATGATGCAATGGAATACGATGTTGTCTTTGCCGATAAAGTGTATCAGTCTGCTTTCCGGGTCTTTCCACCATTTTTCCCAATCGGGGGTGTGCTCTCTGGTGGCCGAGATATACCCGATGGGCGCATCAAACCATACGTAGAGCACTTTCCCTTCGGTGTTCTCAACAGGCACCTTTACGCCCCAATCGAGGTCACGTGTTACAGCGCGTGGCTGCAAGCCCTGGTCAATCCATGACTTGCACTGTCCGTATACATTGCCCCTCCAGTCGCTTTTGTGCTCTTCCAGAATCCATTGTCTGAGCCACCCTTCAAAGCGGTTCAACGGCAGGTACCAGTGTTTGGTCTTGCGTAATACCGGCTGGGCACCACTGAGGGTAGACCGGGGGGAGATCAGATCCATCGGGCTCAATGAGGTGCCGCACGACTCACACTGATCACCATAGGCCCGGTCATGGTTGCAATGTGGACAGGTGCCGATGATGTACCGGTCGGCCAGAAACTGCTTCGCCTCTTCATCATAATACTGCTCAGAGGTTTTCTCCTCAAAGACATCGTTATCGTACAGTTTTTTGAAAAAGGCAGAGGAGGTTTCATGGTGAATGGGTGCCGAGGTGCGGGAGTATACATCGAAGGTGATTCCGAAGGTATGAAACGACTCTTTGATCATCTCATGGAAGTGGTCTACAATTGCTTGCGGCGTGGTTTGCTGTTCACGTGCTTTGAGGGTGATGGGCACTCCATGTTCATCACTGCCCCCGATAAACAACACCTCACGCCCCCTCATGCGGAGGTACCTTACGTATATGTCGGCAGGGATATATACACCGGCGAGGTGGCCAATGTGAATGGGACCGTTGGCATATGGCAATGCAGTGGTTACTGTGTGCCGCTTGAATGTTTTTGTTGTCATGGCAGAAGTTAAATTTGGTGTGCAAATGTAAGGTTTTTGATCTTCTTCTGCGTACATGCCTCAACGGGTGGCGTATTTCGGCACACACCCCTTCTTGTGTTGTGCATCAGAATATCTTACGGTAGATATGGCAATAAGGCTTGTTGCCTGTACGCTCGTAATACCGCTGATGGTAGCTTTCAGCTCCCCAGAATTTGGTGGCCGGTGTAAGCTTTGTCACCACAGTGTGCCCTTTATCTTGTAAGATGTTGATCAACTCCTCAACAGTGCTTTTTTGTTCCTCACTTTTGTAGAACACCTCTGTGCGGTACTGCTCCCCGATGTCAGGGCCTTGCCGGTTCACCTGACTGAAGTCGTGAATCTCGAAGAAGAGAATGGCCAGCTCTCTGAAACCAACGATGTCAGGGTTGAATACCACTTCAATGGCTTCGGCATGACCGGTGGTACCACTGCACACCTCTTCGTAGGATGGGTTCTCAAGATGCCCTCCGGTGTAACCAACGCGTGTGCTGATTACCCCTTGCTGGCGCATAAAATGGTGCTCTACACCCCAGAAACATCCGGCGGCAAAAATGGCTGTATCGGTTTTTGTATCCATGGCTTGTTTGGGTTTGAAAATCATAGAGATTGAATTCACACAATGGCGTGTGTTTTTTGATGTAAAACGTTCACCTTCAAAAACGTGACCGAGGTGTGCATCACAGGCACTGCACACGATCTCCGTTCTGATGCCGTCAGCATCCGGCACCCGCCTGACAGCACCCGCCACTTCGTCATCAAAAGCAGGCCATCCGCAACCCGCATCAAATTTATCGGCGGAACGGTACAACTTCGCGTCACACCGCTTGCAGTGATAGAAGCCTTCCTCCCAGTGGTTATCGTACTTGCCTGTGAACGGCCTTTCCGTACCTTTGTGAACAATCACATACTCCTCTTCAGGCGTTAGTGTGCGGTATTCCATTTGTTGGTTGCTTTTTGTATTGATACAGGCAGTGGTGGCCGCCAAAACCCATACGGCAAGCAGCCACCATCTGTTGAATCTGTTCTGATGTTTCGACTTTATCATTATATACTACGGGTGTCTTTGACCACCCCCATACCATATATAACAATTTGTCAGGTGCAGGTGTTCATGGTCAAAGCGTAGCCTGTCAACGGGTAGTCAAGAACTGCTTGGCCCGTGTTTAGTCGATGCTTCCCTGGAAGGTTTCCACCTCAGGGGCTACTTTTTTCACGAGGCCTTGCAGCACATTCCCCGGTCCAACCTCTGTCAGTTGTTTCATGCCGTGCTCAACCATGTGTTGCATGGTGTGTGTCCATCTAACCGGAGCGGTGAGCTGTGCGATGAGGTTCTCTTTGATTTTGGCCGGATCGTTATTGGGCATAGCGTCTACATTTTGGTAGATGGCGCATCTCGGTTTTTGAAAGGATGTGCTTTCAATGGCTTGTGCCAATTCCACCCTGGCGGGTTCCATCAGCGGGGAGTGAAAAGCTCCGCCCACTTTCAGGGGCAAAGCGCGACGGGCACCGGCCTCTTTGAGTTTAACACACGCCTCTTCAACACCCTCGATGGATCCCGAAATCACAAGCTGTCCGGGCGCATTGTAGTTGGCAGGAACTACCACTTCCCCCACCAGCGAGCACACCTTCTCCACCTGGGCATCTTCCAACCCCAATATGGCCGCCATCGTTGACGGGCGTGCATCACACGCCTTCTGCATCGCCATGGCACGCGCATATACAAGCTTGAGACCATCTTCAAATGTTAAAGCACCACATGCCACCAAAGCGGAAAACTCGCCCAGCGAATGACCCGCCGCCATGTCTGGCGTGAATTTTTTACCCATCATGTTGGCTAAAATTACAGAGTGAAGAAAAATGGCTGGCTGGGTAACACGCGTCTGTCGTAAATCCTCGTCAGTACCTGAAAACATCAGATCGGTGATCCGAAAACCCAATATCTCATTCGCACGCTCAAACATCGCTTTTGCCTCTTCAAAACCCTCATAAAGGTCTTTCCCCATCCCTACAAACTGGGCACCCTGGCCCGGAAATACATAAGCTCTCATTGGTTCTTCTTTTTGATTAAACTTCGGTTTGTGTATACACCTCTCTGTAGAATGCCCTGAACATCTGACCTCATCAGCGAAGAGCAATCTCCTCACAATGGCCTTGCAATCCATTTGCCTGATGCATCAATTCTTTTTGTAAAACCAAAGAAACAGCCACATCAGCGCACACCGGCACTCCATAGATGGCGCAGTACATTGTACTCTATGCAAATATAATGAATTTTCCGATACCCAAGGTTACCGGTCTTTATACATATTGTCATAATACTGCTGATATTCGCCGCTGGTTACGGCATCGAGCCATTGCTGGTTCTCCAGGTACCAGTCTATGGTTAGCTCCAGCCCCTCTTCAAACTGCAGCGAAGGGACCCACCCCAACTGTTGCTGAAGCTTCGATGAGTCGATGGCGTAACGCATATCATGGCCGGCACGGTCGGTGACATAGGTGATCAGCCCTTCAGAAGTGCCCTCAGGGCGATGGAGCTTCCGGTCCATCACCCGGCACATCAGCCTGATCAGGTCAATGTTGCGCCACTCATTGTGCCCCCCGATGTTGTAGGTCTCGCCAACAGTTCCCTTGTGGAAAATGGTGTCAATGGCCACGGCATGATCCAATACATACAACCAATCACGCACATTCTCCCCTTTGCCATACACTGGCAGGGGTTTGTTGTTTCGAATGTTGTTGATGAATAACGGAATGAGTTTTTCAGGAAACTGATTGGGGCCGTAGTTGTTTGAACAGTTGGAGATGATCACCGGTAGTCCGAACGTATGATGGTAGGCCCTTACGAGGTGATCAGAACTGGCTTTGGATGCAGAGTATGGACTTCTTGGATCATACGGTGTCTCCTCTGTGAAGAGGCCGGTGTCTCCGAGAGAACCATACACCTCGTCGGTTGAGACATGGTAAAACAGTTTTCCCTCGGGCTGATCACCCCAATGGTGTCTGGCGGCATTCAGCAGGTTGACCGTACCCACAATGTTGGTGAACACAAACTCGTTCGGACTGGCGATAGATCGGTCCACATGTGACTCTGCAGCCAGATGGATCACGGCATCAAAACGGTGCTCTTGAAAGAGGCGATGCATCAACCCTTCATCATTGATGTCTCCGCGAAGAAACAGGTAGTTGCTGTTATGCTCCACATCTGCCAGATTGGTCAGATTACCGGCATAGGTGAGCTTGTCAAGGTTCACAACCAGGTAGTCACTGTACTTGTTAACCAGGTGTCGTATAACGTGTGATCCGATAAAACCGGCGCCACCGGTAACCAGAATGCGTTTTTTCATGATGGAATCGTTTTGATGTTTTGTTGCTATGTGTTATTTCGAAACTTCTTCAGGGTTCAGGTTTTCTTCAGTTTGCAAGTGCTGTTCCCACTGCCAGGCTGTAGTGACCATCTCTTTCAGTCCGTATTGCGCGTGCCACCTGAGCTCTTTATTGGCCAGCGATGTATCGGCCCAGATCTCGGCTATGTCACCGGGTCGCCGGTCTGTAATCTCATAAGGCACCTTCACCCCGTTGTGCTTCTCGAAAGCATGAATCATCTCCAGTACCGAATACCCTTTCCCTGTTCCCAGGTTGAACACCTCTGAACTCTTTTTCTGTTTCCCGTTGAGCATCCGCTGCAGCGCTTTCAGATGGGCGATTGCCAGATCGGTTACATGGATATAATCTCTGATGGGCGTTCCGTCAGGAGTGGGGTAGTCGTTGCCAAACACCATCAGTTTTTTCCGTTTTCCGATGGCGGTTTGTGTAATGAATGGCATCAGGTTGTTGGGCACACCGATGGGAAGCTCACCCAATTGGGCAGAGTGGTGTGCCCCCACAGGGTTGAAGTAACGCAACAACACGGCACGGATTCGGTTGGCAGATGCCAGGTCAGTGATCATCTCCTCGGCCATCCGCTTGGTGGCACCGTAAGGCGATAAAGGAGCCAATAACGGAGCCGTTTCGTCAATCGGCATGTTTTCAGCTGCCCCGTAAACAGTGCAACTCGATGAAAATACCAGGTCGGGAATGCTGTGCCTGATCATAGAACTGAGCAGGTTGAGCAACCCGATCAGGTTGTTTCTGTAATAGCGCAACGGCATCTCAACCGACTCTCCAACCGCCTTTAAAGCGGCAAAATGGATGATGGCAGCCGCATCGTTGTGCCTCGCCAAACAAACGTCCAGCGCATCAGCATCGGTTAGGTCAACCTCCTCCATAAGCACTTGCTTGCCCGACAGCGTGGCGATGCGCTCGGCAACCCAAGGGTAACTGTTCGAAAAATTGTCGATCAGCACCACCTCATAATTGGCACCAAGCATCTCCATCGCTGTGTGCGAACCGATGTATCCCGTACCACCTGTGATGATCACTTTCATGAAAGCCTCCCTTCTTAGCTGGCAAAAATGTAAAAAAAAACAGAGAAATCACCCCTTTTTTGTCCTTTTTTTTGATCAACGGCAAATATAGAAGGGAAGAAGAGACGTTTTTGATAGGTTTTATGGTTGAATGGTTAGAGAGGGGTGCCGGGATGGCACCCTTTTTTTGTGAAACCGGGTTAGTTTTTTTGTGATTGAAAAGGTTTTATCCTAATTTAGCCTCCGATAAGAGAAACCCACACCCGCACCCCAAATATATTATGATCTACATCACCCGCCGTGAACGATTTAATGCAGCCCACCGGCTGTTCAGGCCTGAGTACAGCGATGAAGAGAACTTTGCCGTGTTTGGCAAATGTTCCAACCCGCAGTGGCATGGCCACAACTATACGCTGTATGTTACTGTAAAAGGGGCCATAGATCCCCATACCGGTTTCCTTGTGGATCTGAAATGGCTCAGTGAGCTGATACGGGAGAAGGTTATCAACAAAGTGGATCACAAGAATCTGAACCTGGAAGTTGATTTCATGCACGGGAAAATTCCAACCGCCGAGAACATCGCCATGGCCATTTGGCACGAACTTTCAGAGGCGGTGACTGCAGCAGGTGCCGCTCTTCATACAGTAAGGGTGGAAGAGACAGAAAACAATTCTGCCGAATACCGCGGAGAATGAACCGAAAACAACAACATCAACAAATATGAAAAAAGAGAACCTGATGGATGGCTATGATGAGATGGACGGCTATGAGAAAGTTGATCTGTACAACCCTGAGATCATCAACAAGCTCTCACCGTTGTACCGCACGATACTTGAAACGATAGGAGAGGATCCCGACCGTGAGGGGCTTCTTGATACACCGGTGAGGGTATCAAAGGCCATACAGTTCCTCACGCATGGCTATGACCTGAACCCCGATGACATCCTTCGTTCTGCCACATTTGAGCAGGAGGATTACCGTCAGATGGTGTTGGTGAAAGACATAGAGATCTATTCTATGTGTGAGCACCACATGATACCCTTTTTTGGCAAGGCGCATGTGGCCTATATACCGAACAAACACATTGTAGGGCTAAGCAAGATACCCCGTGTGGTAGATGCCTTTGCAAGGCGTTTGCAGGTGCAGGAACGACTCACCACTCAGATCAAAAATTGCATCCAGGATGCTTTGCAACCCCTGGGCGTGGCAGTGGTGATAGAAGCCCTTCACCTCTGTATGGCCATGCGTGGCATACAGAAACAGAACTCGGTAACCACCACCTCCGATTTTACCGGTGCGTTTCTCAAAGAGAAGACGCGGGCAGAGTTTATGCACCTGATCGGCTCAAAACTCCACTAAACAATCAGCGGGTGATATGCAGGTTGCCCGAAACGTGATCAGGCAAAGTCCTGCAATTTGGCCATCAGCTTTTTACGGGTGAAAAAGATGCGGCTCTTTACCGTGCCGATGGAAATATCCAGCTTTTCAGCAATCTCTTTGTATTTAAACCCTTTCAAGTGCATAGTGAAAGGGATTTTATAATCGTCGTCAAGCGAAGCAATCGCCTGCTCAATATCACGCGTGTTGGCCGATGATACCGGGTCAGCAAAACCTGCATCCCTGGGTAAATTCAGATAATACAGATCCTTGGTACCATCAATAATGGTGTTCGCCTTCACATTCCGACGGTAGTTGTTGATGAAGGTGTTCTTCATGATGGTGAACATCCAGGCCTTCAGGTTGTCATCCTTCACAAACTTCTCGCGGTAGGTCAACGCCTTCAGATAGGTGTCTTGCAACAAATCATTTGCATCATCCTGATTGGCTGTTAAACTGTACGCAAAATACTCAAGGTTCTTTTTTAACCCCGTAATCTGATAATTGAACTCTAGTGCTGTCATGGATGTAGTGTTTTAATTTTGTTGAACAAAAATACAACATAAATAAACACAGATCCAAATTTTTTTTGAACTTTTTTTTTCTAAGTTAGACACATTCTAAATAAGAAAGATGATAAATAGCACATATACAGCATTATAAGGTGGAAGCAGTGTCTGTTTATAAATTACATCCCTTTTTTTCGTTGTTTAACACAAAAGGGGGTAATGGCTTGCTACGCTAAACATGTATAGCATATGTATATAACTACATGCGATTGTAAGCCAGGTTGCAGGAGGGGTTTTAAGGTTAAGGTTGAGGTTGAGGTTGAGGTTGAGGTGGGGTTAACGCAACAGGTTGATTAGCTCCTGTTTAAAATCCTGGGGGTTCTTGATGTATTTGATGGTACCGGGTATGTTTGATAACCCATCGGTGAGCTGCAGGCCGGTTACATAGATCCCTTTCCCGGGGAACATTTCCTGCAGCTTTTGCAGGTAGTTGCTCAGATCGATGTCGGGGATGGGAGTGGTGAATGAGGTGAACAGGAAATCGGGCTCGTGCAGTTCAGCGGTTTTCACCACTTCAGCAATGGGCGTGCTTTGTCCGAGATAAATAATGCGATGCCCCACTTTTTTGATCAGGTAATGGAAGAACAGCAATCCCAGCTCGTGTTGTTCCTCTTCATGCAGAAAGAGGATAAACAGCTTGGCATTGGGTGGGTATTTGTTCTCGAGGTGGTCGATTGCCGAAATGATCTTTTGCCTGACCAGGTTCGAGACAAAGTGCTCCTGTGCGGGGCTGATGGCTCCGGTTTGCCATAAAATCCCGGTCTTGAAAAAGAAGGGATATACAATCCTTACCAGGGTCTCTTCAAAGCCCATCTCAATCACAGCGTTGCTCAACGTTTTCTCGAAACGGGTTTCGTTCATGTCGATCATGGCCATGATCAGGTTCTCTATCTGTGTGTCATAGGCGTTGTGATCCGACATCAGGTTCATCACCCGCTCATTGAGCTCTTCCACGGACAGCTTAGCCAAACTGGAGATCCGGTAACCCCGCTTGTTTAAAATCGAGATGTTCAGGAGTCTCTTCAGATCACAGTTCGAGTAGGTACGTATGTTGGTCTCGGTGCGCTCAGGCTGCACAATACCGTATCTCTTCTCCCAGATACGTATGGTATGGGCCTTCACACCGGTTAGTTTTTCAAGGTCCTTGATGGAGTATTGACTCATCGTTGTTGATTATTCTGTTGACTAGAGATTATAACAATGCCTTGTGCAAATTGTTTTAAATCTGTCCTGCAAAATTAAACAACCTGTTTTGATATTACACCATCTATTATATAAACAGTGATGGAATCAGAGCCGGTGTTGTGTATTGGAATACCCTTTCCATTTGCTGATCACCTGGTTCATATCATCAGGCAGTGTTGAATCAAACATCATCTCTTTGAGGGTGGAGGGGTGAACAAATCTCAGTGTACGTGCATGTAAAGCTTGTCGGGGGATCAACTTAAAGCAGTTCTTTACAAACTGGGTATATTTCGAGAAGGTGGTCCCTTTAAGGATTCTGTGTCCACCATAGGTCTCATCGTTGAACAGTGGGTGCCCGATGTATTTAAAGTGTGCTCTGATCTGGTGTGTTCTTCCCGTTTCAAGGCGGCACTCCACCAGGCTTACATACCCGAAGTGCTCCAGTATCTTATAGTGGGTAACGGCATGCTTACCCTGTTCTCCATCGGGGTACACCTCCATCACTTTTCTGTCGCGTTGTCCTCTCCCGATGTGGCCTGTGATCACGCCCTCTTCGGGATCGGGCGTACCCCATACCAAGGCATTGTAGAGCCGCCCCACCTGGTGGGTGGCAAATTGTTTGGCCAACCGGCTCTGTGCTTGCTCGTTCTTCGCCACCAACAGCAAGCCCGTCGTGTTCCTGTCGATACGGTGCACCATATAAGGAACCGAAGCATCAGCCTCTTTACCTGTTTGCTGCATGATATGGTATGTAATGGCGTTAAGCAGTGTGCCGGTATAGTTTCCGTAGCCGGGATGCACCACAAGACCTGCCTGTTTGTTCACCACAAGCAAATCCTCGTCTTCGTAAACGATCTCAATGGGTATCTCTTCCGGAATGATCTCTATTTCACGTGGTGGCTCCGGCAGCACCACCGTAATCACATCATCAGGACGCACCTTGTAGTTGGGCTTGATGGTTTTGTTGTTCACCAAGATGTTGCCGGCATGCGCCGCTTGCTGTATGCGTGTACGTGTAGCTCCCTCTATCCGGGTCATCAGGAACTTATCAATCCTTAGCAACCCTTGCCCTTTGTCTGCTACAATGCGGTAGTGCTCGTAGAGATCCCCCTCCTCAGCAGCATCTTCCGATGGGTCTTCGTGTATCTCTTCGTTCCCGGGATGGGTCTCTTCAATCATCGTTACCAGTGGTTATTGACCACAATACGGGCCTGTTTCAACACCTTGGTTCCCTGAATATTGGTGATGCGCACCAGGTACAACCCGTTGGCTACCCCCGACAGATCAATGGTTCGGTCTGTTTCTGTATGGAGTATACGTTGACCGTTGGTGCTGTACACTTCTGCTCTGAAGCGGGGGTGCTCTTCGGCTCCGTTTCCTGTCAGCTCAACATGCAGGAGATCTCTGGTGGGGTTAGGATACAGATTCACACTGATTTCACCGGCTTCGGGTTCCGGCACGGAGATCACGGCACCGGCGGTATCACCCAATATGGGGCGCATCATCACCGTGCCTTTGTATTGAGATTTGTACCAGTCGCCACCGATACTGAAGCACAGATAATTCTTCGAGTTATGGTTCCGGTCAAAGCCCACATTCAGCATCAGTTGCGACCGTTGTTGCCAGCCGATGAAGAAGGAGCCATTCACCGGCACGGGTCTGCTCAGCTCGTAGGTATAGAACTGGTTCAGCCCTTCCAGGAACACGGGGCGCAGCTCTCCCTGGGTGAGCAGGGTATCACCGGGGATGGTATCTCCCCCTGCGGTCACCTGGCTGTCCCACACCATCAGTGAGAACTCAATGTCGTTGGCCAGGTCTTTTGTTTGGTTAAAGAAGAACTGAACGGCTCTCAGTGTATCGGGGATGTTGAGGTCGAACCGGAGGGCTGCACTGAGCAGTGCATTGGGGTTGGAGGCACTCAGCCCGTAACCGGCCTCGGCGGTGCCGTCGTCGTATGCATAGTAGTTGTAAAAGCGTTGGTAGAACCTCACCGTATCGTTGGTACGAATCGCTTCATCGGGTGTTGAGTGCGGTTGTATCCAGGCAACCAGTTCAAAATCGGCATAGGGTTGTGACGGGGCATCAAACACAAATTGTTCAAAGCCTGTTCCGGGGTTGGGTATCACGGTGGTATCAAAAGGCATGGCCAGGTTGCCGAAGTTATAGAAGGGTGGGGTATAGGATGTTCCACCGGTAAGGGAGTGCACACGGAACACCTGGTTAATGGCCGCGGTTACATTATAATAATAGGCCGAGTAGGGGATAGAGACATCATGGTTCATTTCACCCATGGGGTTTGCCAGGTATTGGTTCCACGGCATGCTTTGGTATCTGCGGAGCATGGAGCCGGGGTATTCACGGAAGGCCACATCGTTTCTGATGAGGGTGTCGTGCATAGAGCGGCCTGTTTTGATCACGATGTAATCCAGGTGCCACATATCCACATTACCACCCCAGTCTGGCAGTGAGGCATCGGTGATGCTGGCGTAGTTTCTGAAGCGAAACCGAAAGCTGTCTGAAAAGAACCGCGCACTGTCGATGGGGAGGAGTACCATGGCGAAGGGTGTCCCTTTTTCAGCGATAAACTCTTCGAGGGTATAACCTCGGTCAGACCACACATGCAACCACATCGCTTCTGATTCGGACCAGAATTCCAGCAGCAGCGAATCGTCGCGTTCGGGGGCGTTCCCAATGCCTTGCGGTTGATAGAAGAAGCTCATATAGATTGAGTCAGACTGTTTTCTGTTGCTCAGGTCGATTCG
>SKPS01000352.1 GCA_007119395.1 Lentimicrobiaceae bacterium | reverse complement strand
TCAGCTGATGTTCAAAGGGGTATCCGGCAACTATTCCCGCATCATCACCCTTGTAGCCACCCAAAGCGAGAACATTGATTTTGAATTTATTGCCTGTACCGACGAAGACAATAACCACTACACTGTGGTTACCATTGGCAATCAAACATGGATGGCAAGCAACTTAAAAACAACCAAATACAATGACGGCACGCCCATTCCTGAGGTAACCGAAGCCAACAGTTGGGCCAATACAACCACTCCTGCCTACTGCTGGTACGACAATGACCCTGCCAACGCATCTGTCTACGGGGCACTTTACAAGTGGCAAACCGTTGATGGCGGAGACCTGTGCCCAACGGGGTGGAGGGTGCCTACTACGACCGACTGGACTGTGCTTGTAAACTATCTCGGGGCAGATACCCTGGCCGGCGGCATGCTGAAAGAGACAGGCACTCAGCACTGGGATACCTTGATGCCCGGAACAACTAATTCAACAGGTTTCACCGCCTTGCCGGGCGGAATGAGATCCGTATCAGGTGGCACCTTCCAGAATAAGGGATCCCATGCCTACTTCTGGACATCGGAAGACTACTCCGCTCACTTTGCCCACATGAGGTATATGACCTACAACAGCAATGCCTTTTCTGCAGCAGGAAACAACAAAGGAAATGGCTTCTCGGTAAGATGTGTCAAAGAGTGATGGGAGCTACGGTTTCTGCTTTGATCACACCACATTGAACACAATCAGGGCATACAGATAGAACCTGATGATGCGTGCCAATGCCCAGAAAAGGTATTGCCTGTAATCGTATTCTATCAACCCGGCAGCCATGCTCGCAATGGAAAAGGGCAATGGCAAAAATGCACTGATCACAATCATAAACCCGCCCCATCGGCGCAAATTTTGGATATGCCTGGCAATCTGAAATCGGACATACCTTGTTACTGCAGGAATCGACAAGATCAGCCGGCCTATATGAAACGAAACAGAACCACCCATATAAGCCAACACTGCTAACCCGGTTAAGCTAATCCACGGCTGAGGAGTTTTGTCGGCCCAGGCAATAAAGATCTCCGGAGGAATCATCCCAAGAAACGACTCCGAAATAAAAAAGATAGTGAATACGAGAAAACTCGAATAGGTATCCGTTGCTTGCTGCAAAAACAGATTTAAGTCAAAGATAAAGCTGTTGACCAACACAACCAACAGGATCAATCCAAGTATGGGTAATACGGTTCGCTTCACTGTTAAAAGGATAAAGCGGTAGAACCCTGTATACCGATAATACTGGTGAAGCAACTGCAACCGCGTCTTTTTCTTGCTTACTCTTCTCTCTTCCATGTACTTTAACTGCCTTCAGCCAGCAATCATTATAACCAGCTAAAAAGGGATCAACAGTCAATGAATTGCCTGCAAAAATACGCTCTTTCTCTCACTCACAGACCGTGTCAGAAGGGTTAGTAACAAAAAAGTAGCCTCATTTATAAAACGGCCTATCTGTAGAAGGAGTGTTCCCAGATCGATCAAGGCGTACAAGTGGCAGATGTTAACACAGGCCTGTGAACAAAGAAGAACCCCCAGCCCATAACACACGGAAGAATTGGGCTATTTTTAGCCATTAAACTAAAAGATTATGCATTGGGTTTCGTTGAAAGTGGTATTTGCATTGATGTGCTTTGCAGCAGTGGGTTATGGGCAATCGCGTGATACCGAAACCCGACTGACCCAAGCCGATTACATTGCCCTGTACAGCCATATTGCAGTGAAAAACATGGAAGCATTCGGCATTCCGGCCAGCATTACACTGGCACAGGGTATCCTTGAATCGGCTGCAGGCAATTCCAATTTGGCCCGATATGCGAACAACCATTTCGGCATCAAATGCCACAGGGGTTGGCAGGGTGGAACCTACTACCAGGACGATGATGCGCGCAATGAGTGTTTCAGGGCTTACAGTTCACCTGAAGAGTCGTTTGCTGACCATGCCCGGTTTTTAACCACCCGCCAAAGGTACGCTTCTCTGTTTGAGCTGGACCGAACAGACTATGAGGGGTGGGCGCGCGGATTAAGGGCAGCCGGTTATGCCACCAATCCCGCGTATGCCGACCGTTTGATCAACCTCATCGAACGGCATGAGCTGTATCGATTTGACCATGCCATATCTGATACCATTGCACCAGGCACGCAACGACCACGCGTTGCAGAACGCAGAACAACACAGGAGAGAACCCGGCGCCAACAGGAAACCACGGTTGAACCCTCCTTCTCAACCGGTGGATTGGTGATCAGGCAATTCAACGGCATTAAATATGTAACAGCCCGACAGGGCGAAACGCTGCAGCAACTAGCTGATGCACTGCAACTAAGAGAATGGATGCTGCGCCGATACAATGACTTGGATCGAGAGCAGGAAATCCAGGCCGGTGAACGTGTGTACATCCAGTCGAAAAAACGGAGAGGCTCAAAGCCGGAGCACACCTTCCGTGATGGAGACACCCTCCATTCAATATCACAACAATACGGCATCAGACTCAAACACTTATTGCGATATAACAACCTGGAAGAAGACAGTGTGGTAACACCCGGAACCGTATTGCGATTGCGCCGATAATTTGGTCGCCTGGTGTTTGATTGATTATCTGAAACAACTGTCTGTAATCATTTCGGTGATTCCACATTATATTCGGTTTTCCGTTTGGCCGGAAACACCCGATTTGGTCAAAAGAAGAGCTTAGTGCGATACCCCTAAATTGATGGGGTGCTCTCTTTGCGACTTCCCGTCCGAAACACCCAATTGAGTCCGGCCACAACACTGACCGATTTAGCTGAGAATGGCTCGAAAAATGCCAATGCATTGTCGCTGATCAAATGAAACTGCATGGGACCTGCCTTGATGGCAAACCCAATACCCAGGTTGGTGAAGTTTCCCCTTTCAATACCGTATGAAGCTGCAAGGTTAAGCCAACGCCCCACCCTCATGTTATAAGAAGCGGTGAGTTTGGGGTACCACACCCCTTGGTAGAATCTGCTACGCAACAAAATTGCCGCCATGTCCTCTTTGTAGGTCTTCATGCCAAAGCCCAGATGAACAGTGGGTGTTAACCATTGACGGTAGGCTGAAGAGGTGTGATTAAAATCGAAAGCAGCACGCAATGAATCTACAAGATCCTCAATCAGGTCGTCCATCTCTGTGTCGCCGTCATCAACCACCAAAGGCGTAAAGTCAAACCCTTCAAAGGCAAACTCCCCCTGAGCCCTCAGCACCGATGGGTTCCCGCCCCAGTCAATATACCCGATATCGTTTACGGCAGCCGACAGAAGAAAGCGGTCCCTGATCATCCATGTCCCTCCCAGGTCAATGGCATAGCCTCTGTTGTTTTTGAGGTAATCGAGGCCATCATCCAGTGTGATGTCATCATTCAATAATGGATCCTTGCCATCAAACAATGAGTCATATAACACAAACGGAACACTCATTTTGGCTTCAATATCAGCATCAATGTGAAGATGAAAATTATCCGCATTGGTAGTAAGGCCGACGGCGGATGAAGTGGTGGAGATATTGGCTATTCCGAACAAAAGCTTCCCCCTAAAGCCCACAGTGAGTGCATCAAACAACTGATGAGAATACCCGATGGAGAATTCATTGGCCACCAGCACATCAATCCCCATTTGATCAAACCCAATCCGTTCACCAAGATAGTCTTCGTGAGCGTTCCCTTTCCACAAGAAGCCAAACAGATCTCGTGGATAATAATAGTTCACACCCACACGTGGTGAAATGTCAAAGGTAAAATACCCATTCTTCAAAAACCTGAAGCCAAACGCAAAGGGTCGTAAATGCATATTCACACCGAGTTGATTGATTGATGGCATATTGTCAATCATGCGGTCTGGTGTGAGAATATATCCGGTATCAGTTGGTTCGAACAGGTCATTAAATGAAAAACCGGAGTTAACAAATTCAGTGTTGATTTGTGAAAACCCGGGAGTTCCGAAGAAGAACTTCGCCTCGGGTTGGAAGGCGGGGTTAATAAACGAACGGCCGGGCAACATCGACATATTGTACATTGTGGCTGAACGCTCCTGCGCAAACACCTGGATTGAAGAAAATAAGGCAAAAAACAGAATATATATGCGGTATCGGGTCATGTGTATTACTCTTTTTTGTGTTGATATGTCGATATTACATATCGTTTGGATCCAACCTAACTTTGCTTTGCACTCCCATCTCTAGTTTCAGGTAATTATCTGAACGAATCCTGACCACCTGATTACCTCCACCGGAGGTATCAATCGTACCTGACAACACCATATACCCTACGCGTTCGTTCAACCGCTTGATTTTTGCATTGTCGGCCTTAATATCAAAGCTGGCATAGGACGGCTGCAGGGGGTTGTAGTGTGGTGGCGGGCCGGGCAAGGCGCCGGGGATCACTTTGGTAAGCTTCTCAAACAGGCTATCGACCATCACTTGGTTGCTATCGAGGAAATAGACCTGTACCCGGGCATCAAACGGGAAGGTGCTTTCACCGTTGACACGAAACAAAATCCAGTCGATCATGTCTTCAGGCCCATCTTCAGAGTCACCGAAAAGGGTAAAGGCCAGTGTATCCTGCAGCGTAAAACCTGAGGCATACCCTTCCAGCGGGATCTCTATCTCCACCTCCACTTCAAAGTAACTGGTGTCCATCACAAAGTTTCCGGGGGTAGCACCTGCGGGGTTAATGGTGCCTTCAATACCGTACTCTACAGAGCTGGGCAGCAGGTTCAAAAAGTCGTCAATATTGGTGTTGTTCTTGTCTAAAAAAATGCTGGACTTTGCTCTCTGCCCCAACTCAGCAATGGTTGGAGAGTTCAAAATGAATGGTGTAGGCAGACCGGGGCCAAAAAGGTCAACGATATAAGGTGGGTTCACGTCAGAAACACCTCTTAGAGGATCAAGATTCACAGCGATTGGGATTCCAAACGAGTTGCTGAAGTGAATACCGATCCGTGGGTCATTGACCCAGAAAGAGCCACTTGAACTGGTTTCAAACATGGGGATCTCAATCTCATCACTGAGAATGGCCATTGAGCGGTTGGCAATCTGCCCGAACAACACCCTGTATTTCAGATCATCCATTTCGATGTTCACACTGATCGGGTATGGACCGGGGTCAGGGTTGTTGTCTCCAATCAACGTAAAATCCATATAATAGTGCAGATCGTTGCTGCCTGCTGAATGATCGGGGTGAAACGAATAACCATTCAGGTTGATATTGACAGATTGCTGTACTGGAAGTGTGCCAGTATAGGTCAAGTCAAATGATTGACGGAGAGGCACGTTGTTCTTCATAATGTGTGGAGAGGTAACCACGATTCTGCCATTATGATCCATCATACTCTCCACCTCAATGGTCAGAGTACCATCTTTCCACCTTATGCTGTCGACAATATCTCCCTGAACATTGAAAAACTGTTGGTTGAACATATGGCTTATCGTAATGCTGTCACCGGCTGGAAGAGAAACCGGAAACATCAAATTCACGGTGGTGTCAGCCTGTTGTGTGTCAAATTCAATCAAGTCGCCGGCATATTCCGACAGCAGTTTGCTGCGGTAATAAACACGAAGCATCCCATCTTGGTCAACATACAACAAGTCAACATCACCAACCTGGTTGAGCAGATCGTTGAGGCTAAGGGTTGCACTGCCCAATGGCACCGCAATGGTTGGATTGTAAGTCGGCAGTTGGATGTTCTTCAGGTTTGTAATGTCATCCTCCTTCAGACAACCCATCAAAAAGAGCGTGGCCGAGATCAGGCCCATGAGTAGAAAACGTAGTGGACCGTAGCTCCTATAGTGTGGTTTCTGCATAACAATTCGGTTTTGTGTCAAAGCAAATATTCCGCTAAAAAAAGCGACTACGAAGATAGCACAATCAACCGAAAGAAAAGTTAATTGTTTGCAAAAAAACATCTTCATCAGAACCTAATAATGCGGATAATGGATCCTTTGACAATCATAGCGATATGCTGACCATCATTCCCCTTCCCCAGAAGAAGCAGGTGCTCAAACCCCTTTCCGGCAATTTGCACCGGTTCGGGATTGCCTTTAAAGAGCACAAAAGGAGCACCTTCCTTGTCAAGCCCTGCGCATAGTATATCAGACCCTCTTCTATAATAGCTTACAGATGCAACCTGCAGGGTTGAAGGATCGTGACGAGCCGATAGCTTCAATTCCTGATCGTACAATGAGTGCCGGTTGGGTTCAAAAACCAGCAATCCATTTTGAAAAGAAGTATTGCTAAAGGGTCTTGCCAGCAATGATTCTGATGAAAACCTCAGCAGTTCATGTTTGTACAATTCTCCTTCTGTTGAGACCTGACAAAGACGCCCCTCACGATCTAAATATGTGATAAACTCATCCCCCAAAGATTTGGTTACCACTACGTGAGATCGGTTTGAAACATGCATCCGCTCTGTACCTGAAAAACGCTCCCTGCCTCGGCGGTCCAACACGTGTAAAACGTTTGCGGTATCAATCGCTATCAGGCAATCAGCCCCTCCGGCACGCACCCAGCTCACAGGCGTTGCCAAACCACTGATGGCAGGATGGAGCCATCCACCCACATGACGACCCGATAGATCAATATTGGCAATCCTACCGTTCTCATCCTCATACAACAACCTGTAGTTACCATTCCGATCATAATCCAATACAGATAGATTGGAAGCGAACCCAACGGGCAATTCTACCGGGTACCCCCTTACATAACGCCCATCAGCCTGAAACAGATGAAGTTTCTTTTCGCCTAAAAAGAGCAGTTGCTGACGTCCATTCTGGTACATATCTACAACAAACAAATCTGATTGGGGTCTCTCCTCAGCCATCGTTTTCCAGTCTATTGACCCTCTGCGGTTAATCAGGTATACATTACCGGTGTGATCAACGGTGATCGCTTTGGCTTCATTGGATCGGTGGTCAACAAACAATACCGGTGCATGCACGGGAACACCATCCAGTACCACCTCCCTGTAGAGCACTTCATCCCCGGTACTGCCTGAAGGCAAAGCGACCAAATCGGTCAGCAGCACATCTTGCTCCTTAAGATGACCCACCATAATTTGCTCAGGCATCATACGAAGAAACTGCAACGTATTAAGCTTTTGATCATGAAGTGCCATAGAATGCAAATGGAAAGGAGCATGACTGGTATTAAAGTAGTATCGACGACTCAGAGGCCCTTGCAATCGTTCATTTAAACCATGGTAACCTTTGGTTTCAGACAGTGTTCTTTGCAAAATGATGCTATTGATTACAGAGAGCAAGCCCTGACTGGTTGGGCTCAGGATCAGCCAGTCATCATAAATGGTGACCCATGCTTCAGAGAAAGCGGAGAGCCGCACACCCAGCAGAGCAGGCAACAGGTGCCGTTCTCGTAAAGGATACAATGAGAAGTTCTGATGACTCAACTTCCTTGTTGTATCAACCATCAACATCAACGCCCTTTCGGCATGGACAATGCGTGCAGAGTTCATCAAGAGCAG
Organism: Lentimicrobiaceae bacterium; assembly: GCA_007119395.1. Taxonomy (GTDB): domain Bacteria; phylum Bacteroidota; class Bacteroidia; order Bacteroidales; family SKPS01; genus SKPS01. The sequence continues at coordinate 4,382 of SKPS01000352.1, read as the reverse complement.
CGATGGAGCTTGCGCCAGTGTGTCGGCCGGTGCAGTAAGGGCAAATGACAACGACCTGATAGCCATCTCGTCAAAAAGCCAAAGTGCGCTGTCAACCACCTCTCCGGAAACAGGATGTTGCTCTCTATGGCTTCGGGATGAGTGGTAACCAGTCAGCCTTCGGTGGTATTCACTCATTCCGGAAATCCCGGTCTGCTCGTAAAATAGCGTGTTGGTCGGCAGAACTGATCCTGGATCTGTCAAATCACTCCCGTCACTCAACAACGAAAACAAACCATCATCGGCTGGTGCCCCGGAATGTGTAAAGCCTTGCATGTGAATAGAGTTGCCTGCCTGCTGTAGCTCAAATGCACTCCAGTCTCCCATTTCAGGAATGGCAGCGAGCAAGCTCCTTGATTCCGGCATCAAAAACCGGGTGAACCATCCAAACAACCCCTCATGCGATATATAGCATCGCGGATATGGGTTCTGGCTTTTTGACAACTGCTCTCTTACCTGCACAAACCCATCGGAATTCAGAATACTGTTCCCGGATTCAACGGTGTAAAAGGCCATCTCAAACACTTCACGGTTTGTTGAAGCAAGCAGCAACCCTTTGTGGTGGGTTACATAAAGTGTACTGCCATCTTCGAGCTCCTTGGCATAATACTCTATTTGCAACAACCGCTTGAGGCGAAAATCTTTCAGCAATGGCGCCAATCCCACCTCAAGACTTCTCGCCGAATGACCACTTCCCAGTTCGTGAACAAATAGCAGTGCCGGACCACCCTCCCGACGGGGAACAAGCGCCATGCAAAACCTGTTCTTCTCCAATAGCAAACCCAGCAACTCTCCCTTTTCATCGATATTAACAAGAAATTCATTATATAAAAATGACATTTGGTCTAAAGAACCTGCATCAGCCAACCCCTCTGTCCAAATCATGCCTGACGACAGCTCCCCGGCAAAAGAAGTGAACTGTTCGCCCTCGATCACCATAATCGAATGCGCAGGTATTCCATGCAATGCATCCATCCCCGGATAAGACATCCTTATATATCCGTAACGAACAAGAAGAGCCAGCAATAAAACCAATATCACAGACAACACCCATACCATAGCACCCCGTAGGGTTACTCTTCGGGTTTTTCGATTTCTTTCATTCGTTTTGATCTCATTCATTGCAATCTGAGCATTGTTTAAAGTGATAATTTCAACTGGCCCTTTACATGGAACGTTTTTCGGTGAACAGGCGTTTTGCCAAAATGAGCGATCGCATCGATATGCTCTCTGGTAGGATACCCTTTGTTCCGGTCCCAGCCATAGTGCGGATATTGCTGATGCAACTCCATCATTAAGAGGTCACGGGAATGTTTGGCCAAAATGCTGGCCGCAGCGATGGAGGTCACCAAAGCATCACCTTTTACGATACATGTATGTGGGATCTCTTTATAACTTCGAAAACGATTTCCATCCACCAGAACATATCCGGGGGTTATAGTGAGCTGGTCCAGTGCCCTGTGCATGGCTGTAATGGATGCTTGCAGAATGTTTAATCTGTCAATCTCTTCCGGCTCTGACTTGCCTATTCCATAGGCCAGTGCGGTTTCTTTGATCCGGCTGGCCATTTGGTGCCGTGATAAAGGGGTTAATTGCTTGGAATCGTTGATGCCGGGGTCGTCGTAACCTGCTGGCAAAATGACGGCTGCCGCCACTACCGGGCCAGACAGACAGCCCCTGCCGGCTTCATCACACCCGGCTGTTAAGACAACACCTGTTATACTCTCCGCCATCTTCATAAATCACCATCTTGTAACATAACCTATCACAACCAATACAGTGACCAACCACAGCCACAGCTCATTTCTGACACTCCTTTTTGCCGTTGCCAGATAGTTTGTCCCCACAATAGTAAGAAAAAACCCAAAGACCATCAGGTAATGCAAAACCATCACTCCGGCGATGGACAGCAAAGGGAGCACAGGAAGTGCAAGCCACAACAAAACCCTGAAGGTGTACCTGACATGAATCAAACGTTGCCCAAGTCGAGAGTACACAGACAGGAATGCAACGGCCATGAACAGCACGAGCACGCCAACCAGCACATAGTCCCACACCAAAAAACCAGCTGACACCAATGCAGGGAAAAAGAGAGCCCCGGAAACATAGATACCTGCCAATGAGTGCATATCTGAAAAGGGCCAGAAGCCTGTAATCCAACCGATAGTGAGTGCATACACCCACGGCAGCATCATACCTGAAGCGAGAACTGCCAGGTAGTTCCATTTGTAAAGCCGAAACACCAGCAAAGCAATAAAAAACGAAGGGATGAACAGCAACATGGGCAAATCAATCAATGATGCCATAGAGAGGAGTGCGCCGGAATTGAATATTGCCTGTATAGGTCTCTTTTCCTTGCCTGCCCTGATCACTTCCATGATGGCAGGAATAAAAAGCAGCATGGCCATGGCCGCAGGGTGGATGGAGAAATTGGATGGGAGGGCTATCAGGCATAACCACACAAAAAGCACCGTCAGTCTCTGGTGAGAGCGTTGTAAAACACCTGTACCATGTGCAAGGCGAAACAGCAGCACACCCAACATCACAAAGATCGATGTGGTGAAGGTGAGCACCCATACCTGGGACAGGGTCTGCATCCATTCGGCAATCACCCTGTAGTATGACGACGAAGCCTCAGGCACATGAACCACTGTCTCGTTTCGCCAAATCCACAACAACATCACCGTCCCGGTAAGAAGGAACGGGATCAACTGCAGTGGAGTAGATTTTTTGGCGAAAGCCCTTAATAGCATGTTGGTGTCATCATTCTAATGGGTTAAAAAAGATCGAATCCCAGGTCTTTTCTGTAGTAACAGCCTCTGAAGTCAATTTTATTGGCCAGTTGAAATGATTGGCTCAACGCGTCAGGTAATGTTTGACCCATTGAGGTCACTGCCAGCACACGTCCACCATTGGTTACCAGACTCCCCTGATGAGCCTTGGTTCCCGCATGAAAAATCAATGCATCACCGGTATCATCGGGTAACGTAATGGAGTGACCCTTGGTGTAATCCCCCGGGTAACCCTCTGAGACCATCATCACGGTTGCTGCGCACCTTGGATCGACCTTCACATCATGCCTGTCAAGGGTCTTGTTACCCAAAGAGCTCATGAGCTCGGCCAAATCGTTGCTGAGTCTTGGGATCACACTCTCCGCTTCAGGATCCCCCATCCGCACATTGTATTCAATCACGTAGGGATCACCATTAACGACCATCAACCCAAAAAAGATAAACCCGGAATAGGGTATGCCCTCATGTCGCAACCCCTGTATCGTAGGCTCAATAATTTTTTTTACCACCTTCATTCGTAAGGCATCGTTAAAAAACGGCACCGGTGAAAGTGACCCCATGCCACCGGTATTTGGGCCTGTGTCACCCTCTCCGATTCGTTTGTAATCCTTTGCCTCAGGTAGTAAAAGGTAATGATCACCATCTGTCAACACAAATACTGATGCTTCAATGCCGGATAAAAACTCCTCTATCACCAACTTTTTCCCGGCTTCCCCAAAACGATCCCCCTGAAGAACCTCCCTGACATCACGACACGCCTCAGCATAATCAGTATGGATAAGCACCCCTTTCCCGGCTGCCAAACCATCGGCTTTCAGAACATAAGGGGGCGTTAATAAAGAGAGGAATTTTTCAGCCGCTTCTACCTCCCCCTCGGCAAAAACCTTGTAGACCGCCGTGGGGATACCATGCCGCACCATAAACTCTTTGGCAAATGCCTTGCTCCCTTCAAGTCTGGCACCTGCCGCCTGCGGACCAACCACTTGCACTCCGGCAAGCTGCGGGTCGCCCAAAAAGAAATCGTGGATCCCCCTTACCAATGGCTCTTCAGGCCCAACCACCACCATCGTGATGTTATGCGACAACACCACATCCTTCACCCGATCAAAATCAAGCGGATTGCCCTCAAGGGTTTCACCATGATGCTGCGTACCGGGATTACCCGGCATAATGTACAATGAATCTGTTAAACGACTTTGCGATAGCTTCCAAGCCAAGGCATGCTCACGACCTCCGCCTCCCAGCAATAAAATATTCATGTTTACAGTGTGTGTTGGTTGAACATCTCGATATATCTACAGGGAGCAAAGATAACCAAAGCCTGCAAACAAGCCCGGTTATTCCTGCACCTGATAAAGAAACACCTTGGTAAAGACAATAAAAGCTTGTTATAGTAAACCATTATATATGACACGTTTCTCAAAGGAAGGGGCGGGTTTGAACTCACCTTCAAACAGAGCAAAAAATGCAGAACCACTGCCTGACATCTGTGCATAGAGTGCCCCCTTTTCGTAAAAAACTTGCTTAATATGAGCTGCTTCGGGGAATTGG
>SKPS01000089.1 GCA_007119395.1 Lentimicrobiaceae bacterium | reverse complement strand
GGTTGACCCTTGCCATACCGGCATCAAACTCTCTGGCCGGGATTTTTTCAGCGCCTACTCTCAGGGCATCGTGTGCTACCTGTACGCTGTAGTAGTGGTTTCGTCCTTTGAGCCAGATGTAACCTGCGGCATCCTGATAGAGTGTTCCCTGCTCTCTCCATGGCATGACAGCGGTCACCCGGTGATTGTGGTCGAGCAGATAGAGCGACTGGTTAGTGATTCGTCTGTTGGGGTAGGCCAGCAGTAGCAGTCCATGCTGTGTATGACGATAATCAGCAATATACCAGGGCTTTTCGGGGAGGATATTCACCGGGTTGGCATACAGTGCGAAGTGTGGCAACTGATAAGCCCTGGGGGTGATGTAGAGCAGTTTGGTGGTATCACCGGTGTGCGATATGGTCCAAACGGTATCTTCAAAGGTGATGTGAGTGATGGTAGCATTCAGACCGGTGAGAGACCTGGCCAGGGAGAAACTGCCATCATGAGCACTCACTGCGAGAATGGCACCGCTGGGCATCAGGATATGCGCACCGGCAACAGCGATAGAGTCAGTGACACTCAGCAGTCTGTAGTGCATCATCTCCTGCCCCCAAACCGCAGAGTACATCATCAGAATTGAGGTGAATATCAGTAGCCTTTTCATGGTTTCTTCTCTTTTCAAAGGTTACACACTTCTGAACAGATAAAGATACAACAAAAGTCTTATTCCTGTTCCTGCTGATCCTTTTCGGTCTTGTTTTCGACCCCGTTTTCGATCTCATCGCTCGGTTCACTCTCTGGAGACTCCCCGGCAGGTTTTTGTTGCTCCATCTCCTTCATCCGTTTCTCTCTCTCTATCCTCCTCAGCTCATCCCTCTCTTCTTGAAGGGCTCTCAGACGTTTGACCTCTTGTTGGTTTTCCCAGTCGAAGTAAGACATGGTTTCAATCACCACTACCCCACCGAGGAAGTCACCGTATTGCGCCGGGATTCCACCGTTGTAGGAGGTGATGGTGCCAATGGATCTTGCCGGCAGCGTGACATTGGTTCCCCTTTGCCTCACACCGTCAATGACATACAAAGCGTCGCCAATTCTGGCGCCCCGGAAGGAGATTTGCCGGCCATCATCACTGACGTATGCACCACCCAGGTTGCCAATCACATGGTTGATACTTCTTGGATCAGGGAAATTGCTGAGATCCCCGCCCCTGATCTGCACTTTGGATGGGGACTCAGAGGCCAGCGGTTCATCACGTCCGATAATGGTAAACCCAGTCAGAGTAACACCTTGTTGTATCACAACCTCTTCGACGAAAGTGGTGGCAGTGCCTGTCACATGGATATCAGGAACCACCGTGGTGTCGATATTTGTTCCGGTGATGACCAGCACATAGGTGCCCGGTTCCAGCGACCTGAAGGTGTAATCACCGTGCTCATTGGTGCGGGTGTAAATCCGGTCGCCACCCCAGGTGACATACACCACCGAAAGCACCAGCGGCTCCTTCACCACCTGGTTCTCTTCGTTGGTAGATTGAATTTTTACAGTACCTCTGATACTGCCTTGTGCCGTTGCTGCGTAAACCGTCAGCAGGCAAATGATCATTGTAAAAGCGGCTCTTTTCATGGTTTTGTGGTGTTGGTTGATTTGTAGATAAAGATACAACCGTCACCAGGTGTCCTTTCATGAAAACAAGCGATCGGCCCCCTTTGGCCAAAAAAAGGTGGCATCAAACCAGTAAACGGAACCGCTACTGATCCGGCCTTCGTCAGTAAGTCACCTTAAAGCCGCCCCCGGTGATCTCTTTCCAGTCACCCTGACCGGCATCAACCGTTAGATAAAAGGTGCCTTTGATTACAGACTCGTCATGCTCAGTTACCGTAAGATATCCATCAGCGGAATTAAGAGGGACATACGTTTTCCCTTCGGTTTTCAGAAGGGTGATGTTTCGGATGTTTTTAATCAGATGGGTACCCGGTTCATGATCCTGTATCAGCATTCTGAGGGTATCACCCTTGGCGCACACTCCGTTAACAATGATCATGTCTTGCTGCACGTTACCCGTAAGGCTTTGTGTAGCCTGCCAGTTCACCCCATCGACATTGCATTGCAAAAAGTCGGCTTCCACCTCCGGCTCCTTATCACAGCTCCATAAAAACAACCCGACACAGAGGGTAGCCAATAAAAACAGTTTCGTATTCATTGTGAAAAATATCTGGTGTAAAGGATTAGTTTTTAAGGTGTTGATCGAGCCAGCCAAAGAATTCTCTTTGCCACAGGATGCTGTTCTGCGGTTTCAGCACGAAATGGCTTTCATCGGGGAAGAAGAGGAGTCTGGAAGGCACATTCAGCAGTTGTGCTGCGTTGAAAGCTTCGAGGCTTTGTGTATAGGGCACACGATAGTCTCTTGCACCATGGATAACAAGGATGGGGGTGTTCCAGTTTTGCACAAACCGGTGCGGGGAGGCGGCATACACATCGGCGGTTGCCGGATCCCAGTAGGGGCCAGTAAGGTCGTGATTCATAAAGAAGTACTCTTCTGTTGCACCATACATGCTCTCCAGGTTAAAGATACCACAGTGGGAGATAAACGCATTGAACCTGTTGTCGTGGTTACCTGCGAGCCAGAAAACGGAAAACCCTCCGTAGCTGGCACCCACGGCACCCAATTTGTTTTCATCCACGAAAGGCTCTTTTGCCAGTGCATCGATGGCAGAGAGGTAGTCTTTCATATTCTGCCCGCCATAGTCACCACTAATCTGGTCATTCCACTCCTGACCGAAGGTGGGCAATCCGCGTCTGTTAGGGGCCACCACGATGTATCCATGCGCTGCCATCATCTGGAAGTTCCAGCGATAGGAGAAGAAGTGACTCACTGCACTTTGCGGGCCTCCCTGACAATAGAGGAGTGTTGGGTACGACTTCAGAGAGTCGAACAGAGGGGGATAGATGACCCAGGTGAGCATCTGCTTCCCATCGGTGGTCTCAACCCATCTCTCTTCGCTGCGTGCCAGCTTAATGTTGTCAAGGATGTGGTTGTTGGTAAAAGTGAGCTGACGCTCCACCCCATCGGTTGACACGACAAATATTTCAGTAGGGAGCGAGTGACTCATTTTGGATCCCACCAGTTTGCTACCGGCAAGTGCGAGGGAGTGATAGTTGTGATGCCCTGAGGTGATGGGTCTGATCTCTCTGTTGGACAGCGTAATGCCATACACCTGGTAGGTAGCATGTTTGCCGCTGATAAAGTAGATTTCGTCACCGAACG
>SKPS01000153.1 GCA_007119395.1 Lentimicrobiaceae bacterium | reverse complement strand
TGGTTCCTGTCGGAGCTCTCCTCCATGTGTACCTCCTTTTCTGACGACGACGGCCTCACCCGGTCTTTCAGCACGTCGTACAACTCTTTCTCTTTGTTAGTAGCCTCAGACGCCTTGTTCACGTCAGTCATTGATTTAACTTCCATCCCTCTTCCTTTCAAAAAAAATTATCGTAACGTTTTCTTTAATAGCTTGGTTTTTAACACACTGTAAAAATAAATCCCAGGCAGTTTTTCGCTAACGAAGATAACCCGACAACTCGCTGTGGGCAACACTTTTTTTTTAACAATCCGATGGAGTTTTCAACGTGACGACTTAACACACTGCATAAGAGCACAAAAAACCGTAATAAATCCGTAACGACCCCTTGATTATGTTAATTTGTTCTAAATCAATATTATAAACACATGCTCCATCTGTCTGGTATCGGCTATGTTGTGCTACTGTCCGATGATACAGGTTGGTCCCACAGCAGTTTTACTCCGAAACCAAGCCGGTTATCGGTCATTTTAATATGGTGTGGTTCGAGGATCCACAGGGTGGTTTTTTTCAGGGCTGCGATCGGAAATTTTCTAAGGAAAGCCAAAGAGGCCCTGAAGTGTTCTTTGCCTGTGGCTTTTTTTACCACACCGGTGATTTGGACCCCCCGAATTTTGCCTGTAATATTGGTTTCCAAAGCGATACATGCACCTACTACCGGATTGTCGATCATCTGTCGGCCATGGCGTGTCTCTTCATCTGTGGTAAAGACGAATTGGTTTGTTTTGGGCATATACACATAAAAGCACGATGCGCACCATGGGGTCATCGATGCATCGGTGGTAGCGAGGGTCATCACATGGTGCTCACGAACAAAGGTGACCATACGCGGGTCAGGTGTTGGGGTATTGCATTGGATATGCCTTGGCATAACAATTTGTTTTTGTTATAGATACAATATACACTGTGAATAAAAACCGCTGGATGTTAATAACGGTGTGAATGTATAACAAACACATTTATAAAACAGTTCGGCAAAGGTAACGGATGAAACGTTATCTTTGCCACATCACAACCGATAAATGCACAACGATGGATTCTGTCAGACAACAACGTGTTTCAAAGCAGATACAGAAGGAGATGGGAGAGCTGTTTCAGCGCGAGGGTCAGGGTATCTGGGGGAGTGGTGCTTTGGTTACGGTAACCGGAGTACGCATTACGAAAGATTTGCAGATAGCCAGAGTGTACCTGAGTATATTTGGCACAACTGACAAATCGTTATTGGTGGAGAAGATCCGTGAAAAGGGGGGTGAAATCCGGTTTCAACTGGGGCGTGCCATGCGACATCAGTTAAGGGTGATTCCTGCGTTAGAGTTTTATGAAGATGATTCATTGGACTATATCGACAACATTGACCGGTTATTGCAGGAATGAATCTCTTTCCATTATATATAGCCAGGCGTTACCTCCTTTCAAAAAAGAAGCACAATGCCATCAACCTGATTTCTGCGATTTCGGCCATTGGGGTGATGGGTGGCAGCATGGCGTTTATTTTGGTATTGTCTGTTTTTAATGGATTTGAAGGGGTGGTGCTTTCTCTGTTCAATGCTTTTCACCCTGACATCAGGGTTACGGCTGCTGAAGGGAAGACCTTTGAGATCGACGAATATATGGCTCAGGAGATCAGAGGTGTGGAAGGGATTGTTCATTACCATGAGGTGATCGAAGAGAACGCTTTATTGCGTTTCCGTGAAAAGCAGCATTTGGCAACACTAAAAGGTGTTAGCGGTTATTACGATGAGATGACAGGGTTGGACACCATGGTCTATGCGGGCAACTTTGTGGTGGCACCCGGAAGGATGCCGCGTGCAGTCTTTGGATCGGGTGTTGCTTTCAGGCTGGGTGCCATCATCGATGTGGCTGAACACCCCGTAGAGGTGTACATGGCCAACCGGTTTGCTTCACCCGGCGACAGACTTTCGGCTTTCACCACCAGAGAGATGTGGCCATCAGGGGTGTTTTCCGTGCAACAAGAGATCGACAACCGGTATGTTTTGGTACCCATAGACCTTATGCGTGACCTGATGGCATACGACAACGAAATCACTTCACTGGAACTCGGCCTGAAGCCCAACGCATCAACACGTCGAATCAAAGAGCAGTTGCAGCAATTGATGGGAGAGAAATATGTGATTCAAGACCGGTTTGAGCAACAGGAGCTTTTATACAGAATCATACGATCAGAGAAATGGGCGATCTTTGCCATCCTCTCTTTTATTCTGTTACTGGCCATCTTCAACGTTGTCGGGTCTCTTACAATGCTGATTCTGGAGAAAAAGAAAGACATCGCCATTTTGCAGGCAATGGGAGCCAGCAACCGCATCATCCGCAGAATCTTTTTACTCGAGGGGCTACAGATCTCTTTCGTGGGTGTTGTCACGGGCCTTTTTATCGGAGGGTTGCTGGCCTGGATACAGCAACAGTTTGGTCTCATTGGCATTGGGGTAGCGGATACCCTGGTTTTCGATACTTATCCCGTAAAGATTCATTGGGCTGATTTTGTGCTGATATTTTTCTCGGTGATGACCATTGGTTTGCTGGCTGCCTGGCTGCCGGTACGACGGTTGTCACCTGATGTAGTAGAATTCAAACTATGAAAGAACTTTGTATAATGCAGAACCTGCGACACAAGATCACTTCGGCCGTGCCGAAAAGGGGGATCATCTATCTGCTTGCATTGTTGACTGCCGGTTGTGCTAACATTGTATCTCCCACGGGTGGCCCGCGTGATACCACTCCGCCGGAAGTGATCCTGGAGACACCCCCCTCCGGTGGTGTCGATTTCACAGAGAACAGCTTTACATTGCGCTTTAGTGAGTTCATTCAAACCGGAAACCTGCAGCAACAGCTCCTCGTTTCACCACCTCTTGCTAATCCGGTAGAGATAAGACTTCGTGGCAGAAATCTTACCATCAGGTTCCATGACACTTTAATCTCCAATGCAACCTATGCCTTTTTCTTTGGTGATGCCATCAAAGACATCACCGAAGGGAACCCGCTGCCACCATATACCTATTACTTTTCAACCGGTCCGCAGATCGATCAGCACACCATTAAAGGGAGGGTGTTCAATGCGTGGGATCAGGAGGTTGAAGAGAACATCCTGGTGATGCTCTACAAGCTCCCCATGAGCGATTCAGCCGTGGCCCTGGAGAAGCCGCGGTATGTTACGCGCCCTGACCAAAACGGCCATTTTGAATTTCAACACATTGCTGACACGCTGTATCATTTGTTTGCCTTGGCTGACCTGAACAACAACATGCGTTACGACCTCCTCACCGAAGGGGTGGCCTTTCACAGCGAGCCTGTGAGACCATGGCGGATGCCGTCGCCTCCACCGGACGATCCTGACACCTTGAGCAACGCCGGGCTCTCCGATACACTCTCGGCTGTTATCACCACCGATGAATCAACATTGGATACGCTCACAGAAAATGGAACAGACACAGTCACCACACATTCTGAACCTTTTGTATTGCGTATGTTCGTTGGAGAGGACAGTGTCCAAAGAGTGGTTACATCGCGATCAGACGGCAGGAACAAAGCGTATGTAGCATTCCGTTATCCGGTTCAGCAACCTGACATCTTTTCTCCTGAGCCGGGTCTCGACTCCATCATGCTATGGCAATTAACGCCCGGTCGTGACACCTTGTGGGTATGGTTACAGCAACACACCTTTGAAGCATTGCCGCTTGCTATTGTTGACACACCCTATTTCGCAGACACGCTGCGGACTGCTCTTCGGCAGCCCACCGGTACCGGCCGAACCAGGTTACGGGAACCCACCACCACCCTGTCGATGAATGTGCCTCGCGGTGGCTCTTTGAGGCCAGCACGTGACCCCATCATTACCTTCTCGTCACCATTGAGCCATATAGACCTGACCAGCAGCACACTCTCCACTTCTGAAGACACTATCCCGCTGCAGCTTCAGGTGATCGACTCCCTGGTACCCATACGCTTCGCAATTACCAATACCCTGGAACAGGGCACAGAGTATACCCTGATGATTCCCGCCGGAATGATTACAGGCTGGGATGGCACAAACAACGATACCATCCGCTATCATTTTACACCGGCACGCAGCGAAGACTTTGGAACCCTTACGTTGATTTCAGGATTGGAAGGTGAGCAGGCAACCTCAGTGATTGTGCTGCTCACAGATGAAAGAATGAATGAGATAACCCGTGGCAACCTCTCTGAGGATGGGGCCATCACTTTCCCATACCTGCCTGCCGGACAGTACTACCTGAAAGCGATTCTCGACAGCAATGGCAATGGCAGGTGGGATACCGGTGACTATTGGAAAAGAATACAACCCGAAAAAGTGAAGGTGATCCCCAGTGCCGTCTCTTTGCGAGCCAACTGGGAGGAAGAGGTAGTTTGGGAAATCAGTTTTTAACCAGCAATGCAGATATGACTACGAAAAACAACCTTAGGCCAATCGATCGTCACCTGTCACGCACAAAGCATCAGGTGGTGATAGGTGACTTGGTATGCGGAGCACCTCCCCTCTTTTTAATTTCAGGCCCTTGTGTGATTGAAGAGGAGCCTCTTATGATGCAGGTAGCTGAGCAACTGGCAGGTATTTCAGCCAGATTAAACATACCTGTGATTTTCAAATCCTCTTTCCTCAAAGACAACCGCAGTGTTGCCAATTACTACCGTGGCCCCGGGCTTGAAAAAGGGTTGCGGATTCTGGAACGGATCAGAGGCGATTTTGGCTTCCCTGTGTTATCGGATGTGCACTATCCCGAACACGTTGATGAGGCGGCAGCTGTATTGGATGTATTGCAAATACCAGCCTACCTATGCATGCAGACCGAGCTATTGGAAAAGGTGGCCTCAACGAACAAGGTCGTCAACATCAAACGAGGTCAGTTTCTGGCACCGGAACAGATGTTGAAGCCTGTTGCCAAGGTGGAGGCTGCAGGGAACAGAAATATCCTGGTAACCGAGCGAGGTTACTCTTTTGGTTACAACGACCTGGTGGTTGATCCACGGAGCTTTTACCATCTGCAACGAACCGGATGCCCGGTGGTATTTGATGTTACACATTCAGTAAGACGATATGGAATTCCAAGCTCCAACCCAGCCGGCGGTTCCCGTGAATATTTGAGTGTACTGGCACGAAGTGCCGTGGCAGCAGGCATTGACGGACTTTTCATTGAAACCCACACAGCACCAGACAAAGCGTTGTGCGATGCAGCAAGCCAAATGCATACCCAACACTTGGAAATGTTTTTAAAACCACTGCTTGAGATACATAACACGATCAACCAATACAAAAACGAACATGGAATTATACCTTGATTCAGCCAATATTGAAGAGATTGAAGAGGCCGCGTCATTGGGCATCCTTGCGGGGCTTACCACCACACCAACTTTTATGCACCGTGATGGTATCACAGACATCAACAGCACCATTCTTCAGCTCTCCACCAGGGTGCCTGTTTTGCAGGTGGAAGCACTGGGAGAAGATGCTGAGGAGATCTGTTCTGAAGCGCATCGTTTGATCGGATTGGGCCTCGACCCGTCACGAACAGTCTTTAAAATCCCTGTCAGCACCGACGGCATAAAGGCGTGCAGGCAGTTGATTGATCAAGGGCTGATGGTGAACGTACATCTAGTCTATACGATTCAGCAGGCCTATATGGCGTTGTCGGCAGGGGCCACCTATGTGTGCCCATTGGTAGGCCGATTGCAGGACGAAGGGCACGACGCACTGGGGCTCATCAGGCAATGTGTTGAGATCACCGACAGGTACCGATATCCTTCGAAAATTATGTTCTCATCCGTCAGGCATTCAGAACACGTTCGCAACGCATTGAACCTTGGCGTACATGCCTGTACCATTCCCTGGAAGGTGATGAAGCAATTGTTCAAAAACCATTTCACCGACATTGGCACACAGCAGTTCTTTGAGCACACCAGACTCATCACCCTTAAGGTTCACCAGGTGATCTCAGATGCACCCTCCACCATAAGCCATCATAAAACCATCCTGGATGCACTGGTCATTATGACCACTTCACAGTTTGGCGCCGTCAGCATCACAGACGACAACGGAGCACTGATAGGAATCTTCACCGATGGAGACCTGCGTAGAATGCTTGAGCAACAAGGGGAAGGAATTCTTCGTAAAAAGCTCGATACCATGCCCGTGAAAACACCTGTCTGCATCGATGCAGAGGAGTCACTGCACAATGCTTCATTGTTGTTCAGGAAAAAGAAAATCGATAACATTGTGGTTACCAAAGATGGTAAGCCAATCGGCATCATGGACATCCATGATCTCTTTAAAAACGGCAGGCCGTGAACAACATGCATCACGATCCACAACAACAGCCTGGGTTTGACAGCGCGCTCATCACCCCTTTCAAAGAGTTGGGGGGTGAGTTTCCTGAGGGGTATGCATCATTTGCCGGGCGTTTAGCGCGTGTCAGGGCTTTGGTATTCGACTGGGACGGTGTATTCAACAATGGCCATAAGACCCATCTCGACGGAAGTGGCTTCACGGAGGCTGACTCAATGGGGGTGAACATGCTCCGTTTTGCCATCTGGCTACAAAACAAGGGGGAGATGCCCATTACTGCGATCGTGTCGGGTGCTGACAATAAAACAGCGAAGCAGTTTGCAACCCGTGAGCACTTTAATATGGTAATGACAGGTGTGAAGCGTAAGGATGAAGCGCTTTCTGTTCTGTCACGTGACCATGCAGTGGTACCGGAAGAGACAGCATTTTTTTTTGATGACATCATTGATTTCACCTTGGCTCAGCGGTGCGGGCTGAGGCTGTTTTTTAACCAGCCGGCAGCTCCCCTTACCAGACGATATGTATTGGAACACCGTTTGGCTGATTATATCACCGGCTCTACAGGGGGAAATATGGCGCTGAGGGAGGTGTGTGAATTGCTGATTGCCAGCCTGAAACAGTTTGATACTGTAGTGGCTGCGAGAATCCGCTTTGAAGGGAAATATGAACAATACATTCAGGAGAGAAACAGGGTAAAAACCATTGTATAGCGAATCGATTTTTTGCAAAATTCTTTTTTATCAACTTCTTTCGTTGTACCTTTGCACCGCAATTTTGCCGTTGCACACACCCGCTCCGTTTCATAGGAACTACTATGGGCCTGCCTTTGGTTGAGGCTCTGCTGTGGTTACATGAGGATAAGGTGGCCGATTGTCCCTTTACAGGGCTGGTTGGTTTTGATGGTATTTTGCAACATGTGTTAACAAACCAAATGATAATAAATGATGAAGCCAACGCACATTGAACACATTGGGATTGCGGTAAAGGACATGGATGCTGCCATAGCCTATTACGAGAAGGTATTGGGTCTCACCTGCTATGCGATTGAAGAGGTGAAGGATCAGCGGGTTCGCACAGCTTTTTTCAAGGTGGGTGACACCAAGATAGAGTTGCTTGAGTCTACAGATCCTGAGGGTCCGGTTGGAAAATTCATCGAGAAGCGTGGCCAGGGAGTTCATCATATAGCGTTTGCAGTGAAAGGGATAGAGCAATGCCTAGAGGCTGCCAAAGAGCATGGGGTCTCACTGATTGACTCCGTGCCCCGTCGCGGAGCTGAAGGGCTCGATATT
The DNA here is from genome assembly GCA_007119395.1 of Lentimicrobiaceae bacterium. Lineage (GTDB taxonomy): Bacteria > Bacteroidota > Bacteroidia > Bacteroidales > SKPS01 > SKPS01. The sequence goes on along the minus strand of SKPS01000153.1, from coordinate 24,775 downwards.
GCCTTTTTACATCCGAAAAGCACATTTGGTGTGTTGACTGAGTTTTGCGAAGACAAGAAAGTAAAGGAATAACCCATACAGATATTGATCAAAATGGCGATAGAAGACAAAATTAAGGACCTCATGGCGAGGCGCGAGCAAGCGAGGCTCGGTGGTGGAATAGCCAGAATTGAATCACAGCATAAAAAGGGCAAACTCACAGCCCGTGAGCGTATTGAAATTCTGTTAGACGAAGGAAGTTTTGAGGAGTTTGACATGTTTGTCACCCACACCTCCCACGATTTTGGGTTGGAAAAGCAACGTATTTTGTCTGATGGTGTAGTAACTGGTTATGGTACCATTGATGGTCGTATTGTGTATGTTTACTCACAGGATTTCACTGTTTTCGGTGGATCCCTGTCAGAGGCATATGCCAAAAAGATCTGCAAGGTGATGGACCAGGCCATGAAAGTAGGTGCTCCGGTGATTGGTTTGAACGACAGTGGTGGTGCACGAATCCAGGAAGGTGTGAAAAGCCTGGCGGGTTATGCCGAGATCTTTCAGCGCAACATCAATGCATCCGGTGTGATACCACAGATCTCTGCTATCTTCGGCCCATGTGCCGGAGGAGCTGTTTACTCACCTGCCCTTACTGATTTCATCCTGATGAGTGAGCGCAACAGTTACATGTTTGTTACAGGCCCTAAGGTGGTGAAAACAGTAACCGGCGAAGTGGTTACGGTTGACGAACTGGGTGGGGCTCATGTGCATGCCGCCAAATCAGGTGTTAGCCACTTTATCTCTGAAACAGAAGAAGAGGGGCTGATGATGATTCGCAAGCTGCTCTCGTACCTGCCTTCCAATAACCTGGAAGACCCACCCATGGTACAGTGCAACGACCCCATCGACAGACTGGAAGACTCACTGAATTATTTTATCCCTTCAGACCCCAATAAACCGTACGACGTAAAAGACATTATCTACGCTGTAGTAGATGACAACGAGTTTCTGGAAGTGCATCGTCATTATGCCAAAAACATTGTAACTGGTTTTGCCAAGTTTGATGGAATGCCTGTGGGCGTTGTGGCCAATCAGCCCAGCTACCTGGCAGGTGTGCTAGATATTGATGCATCACGTAAGGCAGCACGCTTTGTAAGATTTTGCGATGCCTTCAATATACCATTGGTCACGATGGTAGATGTACCCGGTTTCCTTCCCGGCACCCAACAGGAGTACGGTGGCATCATTCTTCATGGAGCCAAACTGATGTTTGCCTATGGTGAGGCAACGGTACCAAAGGTGACCATCACCCTGAGGAAATCATATGGTGGTGCTCACGATGTAATGAGCAGCAAACAGTTACGAGGTGACATCAATTATGCTTGGCCTTCTGCTGAGATTGCAGTTATGGGACCCAAAGGTGCCATTGAGGTGCTCAGAAGTAGAGAGTTGGCTGAGATAACCGATGAAGAGGAGAAAAAACGATTCATCGCTGAGAAAGAACAAGAGTACAAAGACAAGTTTGCCAACCCTTATGAGGCTGCCAAATTCGGATATATTGACGATGTCATTGAGCCCCGAAACACCCGCTTCAGGGTCATCAGAGCACTGCAGGCACTGGCAACCAAAAAAGACACCAACCCTCCGAGAAAGCATTGTAACATCCCTCTATAATCTATCAACAGTTTAGCTATGATCCTGGCAAGTTTTGAACATATTACCAATGAACACATTACTATTGCGCTTGTGGGGTATATTATCGTATTTACTGTATTGGTAAGTTTGGTAACCCTGTTCTACAACCTCCCCAAAATCCTTTCCATTGAGGCACGTAACAGGCTGAAGAAAAAGGGGGTGGATGTGTCACAACAGAAAGAACCCACACAAGTGAGCGGAGAGGAGAACGCAGCCATTTCTATGGCGCTACATCTCTTTTTCAGTGAAATACACGACGAAGAGAGCAATGTGATTACCATCAGAAAGGTATCCCGGAGTTACTCCCCGTGGAGTTCAAAGATTTACGGTTTGAACACCCTGAATCGCAAGAACTGGTAAATGAGTGAAGAAATTTTTTGAGGAAAAACCGGAAACAATATGAAGCAGTATAAATTTGTAATAAACGGACTTGAATACGCAGTTGAGATCAAGGAATATGCAGACAATGTAGCTGATATAGAGGTGAACGGCACACCGTTCAAGGTGGAGGTAACACACAAGGACTCTGCCACCAAAACCCCTAAGATCAAGCGTCCGGTTGTAAAAGCGGCTCCATCTTCTCCTGAAGCTGCACCTCCTCCTGCAGGTGGAGGGGTAGCCATTCCCGTAACCTCACCCCTGCCGGGTACCATTTTGCAGATCCTTGTCAAACCCGGTGATGCCGTGAAACGTGGCGATAAGCTCTTGCTGATGGAGGCCATGAAAATGGAGAACAATATCCAGGCTGAACAAGATGGTGTTGTGAAATCAATCAAGGTCTCGGCGGGAGACAATGTATTACAGGGAGCAGTTTTGCTCGAAATGGAATAAGAATAAAGAAGTGTTGCACAAGAAAGGTTTCCACCAGATGAAGAGATTGACAACCCTTATCGGGATCATAATATTCCTGTCCATCCTATCTGCCCTGTTTATGGGCAACTATGTGCAGGAGGATATTTCTACCTCCATTCCGGGGCAGAAAACGAAAGCAGAATTGAAAGATCACCTTGCAAGGGGGAAATGGCTGAACAAAAGCGACGGCTACCGTTTACGTGCTGATGACAGTGCTACGGTGAAACGCTACAAAATGCTGTTCTTTGAGGATGACGGCGCTTTTGCCCTCGATTCTGCCAAACAACGATTTATCGGTAGCTGGAAGGTAGATGACAACATTATTGTACTGGAGTTTGCAACGCATGGTCCGGTGGAGCTATCCACCAAGCGTGGATTTGTCGACCAGGATGGACACCTGGTGATTGGTAATGACGTCTACAAACGACACTCCACTTCGGTTGCCGGATTGTTGAACTTTATCGAATTTTCAGGATTCCCCAATGCTACACCAGGTCACCTGATTATGTTTATTGTGGGGTTGATCTTTATCTACCTTGCCATCAAATACGATTACGAACCGCTGCTGTTGATACCGATCGGAACAGGGATCATCATGGGGAATATCCCGTTTTTCCAGGCCGAAGGGTTCAATCTGGAGCTGGGTATCTACGAAAGTGGCAGTGTGCTGAATTACCTGTACTTTGGAGTAACAGCAGGTATTTATCCCCCGTTGATTTTTCTTGGTATTGGTGCGATGACCGACTTCTCATCGCTGATGTCGAATCCCAAATTGATGCTGTTGGGAGCGGCCGCACAAATCGGTATCTTCGCTACGTTCCTTGGTGCCCTCTATCTGGGGTTTGCTCCACCTGAGGCTGCTGCTATCGGTATTATCGGAGGTGCCGACGGCCCTACCGCCATTTTTATCTCCTCAAAGCTAGCCAACGGGATCAATGTAATCGGTTATACAGCAGCCGGTGATCCCATCATCGTCAAAAACCTGATTGGCCCCATTGCGATTGCCGCTTACTCATACATGGCGCTTGTTCCTGTTATTCAGCCTCCGTTTATGAGACTGCTGACAAATAAAAAAGAGCGACTCATCCGGATGAAACCACCACGTTCTGTATCGAAACTGGAGAAAATCCTGTTCCCGATTGTGGGTCTCTTCCTCACCACCTTTATCGCACCCAGTGCACTGCCACTTCTGGGCATGCTCTTCTTTGGCAACATCCTTAAAGAGAGTGGTGTAACACGTCGATTGGCTGAAACAGCCAGAAATGCCATGGTGGATATTGTTACCATTTTGCTTGGACTAACAGTGGGTGCTTCAACACAGGCCGATGTGTTCCTCACCAAAGAGTCGGTGCTGATTTTCGTACTAGGAGCCGTTAGCTTTATGGTGGCTACCATCGGAGGCCTCCTCTCTGCCAAATTGATGAACCTGTTCCTGACCAAGGAGAACAAAATCAACCCATTGATTGGTGCCTCCGGCGTATCGGCAGTACCCGACAGCGCAAGGGTTGTACAACATGAAGGGCTTCTGAACGATCCCAACAACCACCTGCTGATGCACGCAATGGCACCCAATGTATCAGGAGTGATCGGCTCAGCAGTGGCCGCAGGTATCCTACTGAGCTTCCTGATGTAAAACGGCGTTTAATCGTCTGCCTCATATAGAAAACGGTCAATGCCTTTAAGACATTGACCGTTTTTTTTCAGACGATCTTTCCAATCTGTTGCTGCTGACTTCTCCCTGTTTTTTCTATCTATTCAAGCGATGCCAGCAAAGAATCTGTCAACTCCAGATTGTGATATACCTTCTGTACGTCATCATCATCTTCAAATAAATCGATCAGTTTCAGCACTTTTTTTGCCTCTTCAAGCCCCAGGGCTTTGGTATCATTGGGTATCCTTTCAAGCCTGGCACTTTCAGGGGCGATGTTGAGCTCTTCCAGCTTCTTCATCATTGCCCCAAAGTCTTCCATAGCGGTTGTGACACTGTAGTACTCATCCTCCAACTCAATCTCCTCAGCACCGGCCTCAATCAGCGCAAGCTCAAACTCATCGCGGTCAATATCAGCCTGTGGAATCGAAAAGATACCTTTCCTTTCAAACAGGAAGCTCAATGACCCGTTCTTTCCCAGCTCACCCTGGTGCTTGTTGAAGTAGGAGCGGATGTTGGCCACTGTGCGCTGAATGTTGTCTGTTGTGCATTCAAGAAACATAGCAATTCCATAAGGAGCATACCCCTCGTACGTCACCTCAGAGAAGTTTGAACTGTTCTTGTCGCCCGCCTTGGTAATGGCACGTTGAATGTTATCTTTGGGCATATTCGCCCCCTTGGCGTTGGCAATGGCCAGTCGCAACCTGGGATTGCTTTCAGGGTCGCCTCCACCTTCCTTCACAGCAATAGAGATCTCCTTCAGGATCTTGGTGAATATTTTGCTTCGCTTGGCATCCAATGCCCCTTTCTTCCGTTTAATGGTTGACCATTTACTATGACCTGACATCGCTTTTCTCTTAATTCATATTATATATCCGCATGCAAAAATACCAAAAAAGCAATTCCTTTGTACCTTTGTCCCCTTCATGAGCAAAACAGATCCAACCCGGTTTATCAGTTCCGATACCACGCAACCTGTGTGGCACACCCTCGACGCTCATATCGGACTACCCCCTGATACCCTATCGGAGGCTGAAGTGGATGAAACACCACTCCCCATATCCTTTTTCTCCACCACCAAGAGAAAAGAGCCGGAACAGGAACCCGCCTTGCGTTACGAAGTTGATAATGACTGGCTACTTGGAGGCTTTGCACTTCTTTTATTGCTGATTGTGGTGTTACGTCTTACCTGGCGTCAACAGATTGCCGTTCTGTTCAGGGCCATGGTTTTCCCATCCACCCCTACAGGAGAGAACCGGGTCTTTGGGTTTTATTTCAACAGTTTTTCTGTGATTTTCATGGTTATCTATGGTATCGCTTTCAGCCTGCTGGCGCTATCGGTTGCTGCGTTACTCCACGCCAACAACCTTATCCACCTATCACACGAACCTATTCTGTTCTTTCTTTTTGCCGCCGGTTTCATTGCCTTGCTTTCTGCCAAGATCGCATTGTCATGGGTGGTTGACCAAGTCTTTCAAACCCCTGAAGCAGGGCAAAGCTACCGCGATCACTTGCTGCTCTCTGCCTTCACCTCAGCCGCTATCATCACCCCACTGGTGGTGGTGGATGCATTCTCCTCTTCAGCCATACCGTTATATATAACACTTCTTCTGATGCTTTCACTACTGATGGTACGGCTTTTCAGAACACTGAGGCTGGGGATGATGCTCACCCCTTTTTCGTTTCTCCACAATATTTTGTATTTTTGCACCCTCGAAATAATTCCTTTGGTTCTTGCCGGAAAAGGAGTGCATTTTTTCCTGGCAGGATCTTAAAGGTGGGTATTTGATGAAAAAGGAGTGGAAACTAATGAAGATCAAAAACATTCTCATTTCGCAACCGGAACCGGCTAGTATCGAAAAATCGCCCTACGGAGAGCTTCAGAAAAAATATGGTGTAAACCTCCATTTCTTCAAGTTCATTGCCATTGAAGGGATTCCGGGTCGTGAATTCCGAAAAGAGCGTATTAGTATCCCAAAACACACTGCTGTAATTTTCACATCCAGGCAATCGGTAGACCACTTCTTCAGGGTTTGCAAAGAGGTGCGGGTGGAGGTTTCTGACAACATGAAGTATTTCTGTACCACGGAATCTACGGCACTCTATCTGCAACGTTACATTCAATACCGCAAGCGGAAGATCTTCTTCGCCAATCCAAAGCATGATGACCTGATCAAGCTCATCATCAAGCACCAGGACGAACGTTTTCTGCTTCCATGTACAGACCTCAACAAAGGTGGCCTGATCGATGACCTTGAATCGAACAAGATCAACTTCACACGTGCCACTTTATATCGTACAGTACCTAATGATTTGAGTGATGTGGATATCGACAGCTTTGACATGATCGTGTTTTTCAGCCCTTACGGAGTAGAGGCTTTGCAGAAAGGGAAACCCGATTTCAAGCAAGGCGACACCGTGATCGGGGCTTTTGGCCCTGCAACATGCAAGGCGGTGACCGATGCCGGCTTTACCCTGAACATTGAGGCCCCTACAGCATCAGCACCCTCCATGTCAATGGCAATAGATCAGTTCCTGGAAGTTCGCAACAAGCGCCGCTAGACGATGCATATACAATGATACGCCACACCCTTCCAAAGACACAACGTCTGAGGTCGTACCAGACCATACGTCAGCTGTACCAATCGGGAGCAACAGGATTTATCTACCCATTCAGATACAGCTATCTTACAGAACCAACAGAAGCGGATAAGGGAACACAACCACGCGCTGAGATCATGGTGGCCATTTCCAAAAAGAAAATACCACTCGCTATCCACCGAAACAGAAGACGTCGCCAGATCAAAGAGGCATACCGACGGAACAAACACATTGTTTTTGATGCTTTGCACAATCATAAGCTCCGGCTGTCGTTCATTATTACCTATATAGGTGATGAAACGGTTACCTGGCAGGTACTGGAAAAGAAAATAGTGCTACTTTTACACGATATTGTGAACCGGCTGGAAAGTGGCTGAACAATCATGAAAAAAGGCGTGGATGAAGTGGGTTAACAAAATTCTCTCCGGCTTGATGCTCTTGCTCATCAGGTTCTACCAGGGTGCCATATCCCCTTACTTTGCTCCATCATGCCGGTACAGTCCAACCTGTTCTCAATACGGTATCGAAGCGATCAGAAAACATGGCCCTTTTCGTGGCGGATGGCTCACCTTGCGCCGTTTCCTGTCATGTAATCCCTGGGGAGGCAGTGGATACGATCCGGTACCTTAACAAATAATATGTTCACCTCATTGAATTAACCATTGGTGTATATGAAATCATTTTTTAAAAACAGGCTTAAAAAGGGAACCTATTGGTTGCTGGGGTTGGCCATTGCAGCGGTCGTCTCTTTAGGCAGTGTGATCCACAACGATTTTGAGATCTCAAAAAACCTTGACATTTTCGCCACATTGTTTCGTCAGCTCAACACAAACTATGTTGAAGAGATCAATCCGGGAAAGCTCACGAAGGTAGCCATTGATGCCATGCTGTTATCGCTGGATCCTTTTACGGAATACATCCCTGAAGCTGACATTGAGGATTACCGTATGATGCAAGCTACCCATGCCGGCAGTGCCGGTTTTGCTGTGCAGTTGCGTCAGGGGCGTCATGTGGTGATCACCATCAACAACAACTCATCGGCCATGAACGAAGGGTTGCTCGTTGGCGATGTGTTGCTTGAGGTGGATGGATTATCTGTTGAGGGTCGGTCGGCAGAGGAGGTGAACTACCTGCTGAATGGGCAAACGGGCACCAGGGTAAGGGTAAAACTGCAGCGCCCATATACAGAGGAGATGCTGAATCGTCAACTGGAACGCGCCAACATCCGTGAGCAGCTGATCCCCTGGTCAGGGATGCCCAGAGAGGGTATTGCCTACGTAAGCCTGCGCACTTTTCTTCAAAACGCCGGCAGGGATGTGAAAGAGTCTTTTGTGCAACTCACTTCCGAAAACGATGTAAATGGTCTGATCCTGGATCTTCGCGGAAACGGTGGAGGGTTGTTGCTGGAAGCTGTGAATATTGCCAATCTTTTTGTCAGACAAAATGAAGTAATTGCCAGTACCCGTGGGCGTATCAGTGACCGAAACCGTGTATACCGCACCTTCTCCTCTCCCATGGATATGGAGATGCCGGTGGTGATCCTGATCGATGAACAAAGTGCCTCCGCTTCTGAAATCGTTGCAGGGGCAATGCAAGACCTTGACCGTGGCATTGTGATCGGAAAAACCTCCTACGGAAAAGGAACCGTACAGAATGTTGTGCCACTGGTCTACAATTCACAATTAAAAGTAACCATTGCAAAATACTACATTCCCAGCGGAAGATGTATTCAGGCTGAATACTTGCCCGGCACAACCGATCCGATCCCCGATTCACTGATCACACCGTTTACAACACGCAATGGCAGAACGGTATTTGATGGAAAAGGGATTATTCCCGACATACACACCGGCCGACCGGATCTCAGCCCCATAGGCCGTGCCCTGATGAACAGCTACCAAATATTCGACTTTGCCACCTGGTACAGAACACAACACGACTCTGTGGCTCCCCCCGAAAGCTTCGATATCACACACCAGATTTGGAATGCCTTCGTGGAATTCCTAAACAGGGAAGGATTCTCATACCGTACCGCTTCAGAAGAGAGACTGACTGAACTGATGGCGGCCGCTGAAGAGGAGGGGTATAAAACATACCTTCAAGAAGAGATCAATGCAGTGTCGGCAACCATGCAACGACTGAAGCAGGATGACCTGGAACGTAACAGAGAAGAGATATCACGACTGTTACAGCGAGAGATCATCTACCGCTACTATTTCGATAAAGGGTTGATTAAGCATGGACTGGCCCATGACCCTGAACTACAGGAAGCCTATCGAATAATTAACGACCGTGAGAGCTATCTCAAGATGCTTGCAGGAGGATACAGACCGTTATAGATGATGAGTGGTCAGCGTGTAATATCGTTTTTACAGCGGGACAGATACCGGCATGTATATCTTGCCGGGCTGATGCTTTTTGCCATTGGGCTACCCCTTTCCAAAACGGTGATGTCTCTGGCTTTGCTGCTGCTTGCCATTCATTTCCTGCTAGGGCAGGGGTATCGTCATTTTCCTACGCTTCGCAAAGGGAGAGGTGCCGCTTTCGCTTTCTTTATGTTGATTGTGGTGATACATCTTGTGGGGTTACTCTACACCTCTGATTTTGAATATGCCCTGAAAGATCTGAGAATCAAGCTTCCTCTATTGATCATTCCACTCTTTATGATCACCGCTCCCCCTTTAAAGGAACGACAGGAGAGAGGTGTCATGAAAACGTTTCTGATAGCAGTGCTGGCAGTCTCTCTGGTGGCACTCTACCGTCAGCTTTTCCTGCAGCCACCCGATGCCCGCGACCTTACCCCATTCATCTCCCATATACGGTTCAGCATGATGCTGTGCCTGGCGGCAGTGGCCGCAGCACACCTGGCACTCACCGCAGAAAAGAATAACCTTGTCAAAACAATCCTGATTGTCCTCGCAGCATGGTTCCTCGTGGCACTGGTGATGCTTGAATCACTCACCGGCATGCTCTCCTTTATTTTGATATTGGGGATGCTGCTCGCAAAAGGCATCTTCAGTGGGAAAAGCAGATTGATCACCTGGGGAAGCGTTGCCATATTGGTGATCCTATCAGTTACAGGTATTTGGCTTATCTCTGAAACAAGCAGAGAGTTCAACCCTGATCACGGCCTCACCTATGCCGATCTCGACAGTGTTACTGCGCTGGGCAACCCATACTACCATGACCTTTCGATGCCGGTGAATGAAAACGGTCACCTGGTGTGGATCTATGTAAACCTCAAAGAGATGGAGGAAGCCTGGGAAGAAAGAAGCCATCTCGCGTTTGATGCAAAACTGCCCGGTGGCGGAAGAATCGCCGACGTGCTGCTCAGGTTTCTCACCTCAAAAGGTCTGCGAAAAGATGCCGAAGGCGTTGCATCACTTGACGACGAAGAGATCAGTGCCATTGAACGGGGTATCACCAATTACCGGTACGATCAATGGAGTGGCATGCGACGCAGAATCGACCAGTTGAAATGGGAGTATTGGAATTACCTTGAAGGTGGATCTTCCCGGGGCCATTCCCTCCTCCAAAGAATAGAGCTTTGGCAAACAGGCCTCTCTCTGGCACGCACAAACCTGGCTACAGGGGTTGGCACCGGTGACCTGAAAGACGAATTTGCAGAACAACTGCATCGCCAACAATCACCCCTTGCAGGAACCCCGCTGAGAGCACACAACCAATTCATTACCATCCTTATCACCTTCGGACTGCCCGGACTGATCCTCTTCCTCGCTGCCATCATCCTGCCCCTGATGATCAGAAAAAACAAAATAGACACCGTGTACATGGCCTTCCTCGTCATCGTACTATTCTCCATGCTGGTGGAAGATACCCTGGAAACACAGGTGGGTGTGTCATTCTTCGTTTTCTTCTACAGCCTCAGATTGTTTCAAAACACAGAAGCTAAGGAGCCAATGCCCGATACTGCAACCAATCAGTAAAAAAAATGCCCCAGTTCTGTTAAACCTATCCCAGCCCTCGTTGTTATACCTGAAATGAATGAACCAAATCAATAGATTATGCAAATGAAGAATTCCATTTTAACGTTGCTGGCATTGACAACGGTTTTAATGCTATCAACCAGTTTTGACTTCCCTGAGAAGCGAGCCTGGCAGTTGTTTGACAAAAACGGGCAGCCGGTTGATTATGCCACCATGGCGGAGCAACTGTTAGAAGCTGATGTGATCTTTTTCGGAGAGTTGCACAACAACGCCATCAGTCACTGGTTACAGCTGGAGCTCACCATTGACTTGTATCACGTTGACACCACCGCTTTGATACTGGGTGCTGAGATGTTTGAAAGAGATAACCAGTTAATAATCAACGAGTATCTTTCCGGGTTAATCCGGGAACGGGATTTTGAGTCGGAAGCACGGTTATGGAGAAACTACCGTACCGATTACAAGCCACTGGTAAGCTTTGCCCATGAGCACGGCATTCCATTCATAGCCACCAATATACCCCGCAGGTACGCAGCGTTGGTTCATGCACGTGGGTTCGAGGGGTTGGAAGAGCTCTCCGACGAAGCGAAACGTTATGTGGCCCCACTCCCTGTTCCATACGACCCAACGCTGCCCGGTTATGCAGCCATGGCAGGAGAAGGCAGCCCCGCCATGCATGCAGGCCCCAACCTTCCGAAAGCACAGGCCATCAAAGATGCTACCATGGCATGGTCAATCGCTGAGTACTGGAAACCGGGGCAAAGGTTTCTCCATTATAATGGCAGCTATCACTCCGACAACGACGAGGGTATACTATGGTATCTGCGTCACTACAAGCCCGGGTTAAACATGATGGCGATCTCTACGGTGGAGCAATCGCAGGTTGACCAATTGGACAGCACTTACATCGGCAGGGCTGACTTTGTATTGGTTGTCAACAACCGGGTAACCAAAACCTATTGATCAGACCGAAGAGAAGGTCACGTCAGAAATATCCAGTCCCAGGTGTTGTATCATGCCAAGCAGTTGCTCTCTGTTGCCTGTTGTCTCAGCCTGGTGTAGCACAGGTGTTCCGGTGACTGCCTCCAGGTTATTGGATTTCAACACAGCAGCGGTTTGTCGTGCCACAGCCGGAGAAGGGTCATGTATCACCACATCGGGCGGCACTATACGTTGAATGGCAGGGATAAGAAACGGGTAGTGTGTACATCCAAGCACAACCTGGTCTACACCCGCTTCAATCATGGGGGTGATATATCTCTTCAGCAGTGCCATGGCCGCCGGGGTCTCAATACGACCCTCCTCAACCACCTCAACTAGCCCTTCCCCTACCTGGATCATGATGTCTTTCCCGGAGGCATACCGTGCTGAAGTTTCCCGGAACAGTCTGCCCTGTATGGTATTTCTGGTAGCCAACACACCCACCTTCCCTGATGCGGTGTGATAAGCCGCCTGCTTGATGGCAGGCTCAATGCCCACGAACGGAACCGGGTAGTGGCTGCGCAAATGATCAATGGCCTCAGCAGTCGCCGTATTACACGCTACTACAACCAACTTCGCACCACCAGCCAGAAAATGGGTCGTGATGGCATCAGCCCGCGCGATAATCTCCTCTGTGCTCCGGTTACCATAAGGGCACCAGGCCGAATCGGCAAAATAATGAAACGACTCACCTGGCAGTAGCTCCAGCAAACTCTGCAATACAGACAATCCTCCCATACCCGAATCAAAAACCCCTATGAAATGCCTCTCTTTCATGGCCTGAAATCACATTACTTTGAAGGCACAAAAGTAACAATCTTTGGAGCTCCGTCAACATTCGCACCGTTACGATCGTTTATGCTACAGGAAAAATACATAATTTTGCCAAATAAGGCATAGAAGTTTTTTGTAAGCTGATGACGATTTTACAAGGACCCATACTCTCAGGGATTGATCTGCCTGAGGACCTTCGAAGGTTAGCAGAGGATCAGCTGGAATCATTGTGCAGTGAGCTGCGTGATTTCATCATTGATGCGGTATCGATTAACCCGGGCCATTTTGGTGCGAGCCTGGGTGCGGTGGAGCTGGCTGTAGCATTGCATTATGTGTACAACACCCCTTACGACAAGCTGATCTGGGATGTGGGGCATCAGGCTTACGCCCACAAAATCCTCACCGGTAGAAAAAACAGGTTTCACACCAACCGGCAATATGGTGGCATCAGTGGGTTCCCGAAGATGGCAGAGAGTGAGTACGACGCCTTTGGGGTGGGGCACTCATCAACCTCTATCTCTGCATTGCTGGGAATGGCACAAGCCAGTGCGATGCAAGGTGAAACAGACAAGCACCACGTTGCCGTAATAGGAGATGGATCCCTCACGGCAGGAATGGCCTTTGAAGCGATGAACCATGCCGGTTGGGTCAAATCCAATCTGCTGGTCGTGATCAACGACAACGGCATAGCCATCGACCAAAATGTGGGCGCCCTGAAAGAGTATCTAACAGACATCACCATCTCCAGAACATACAACCGCTTTCGAAATACCATTTGGAACCTTACCGGCGGAAAAACAAGATATGGCCCCAATACCCGGAATATCCTCAAGCAGATTGAGAAAGCGGTAAAAACCACCATCTTGTCAAAGAGTAACCTGTTCGAATCGTTGGGCTTTCGGTACTTCGGGCCCGTTGATGGTCACGATGTAAAGCGACTGGTGCACCTTATGCGTGACCTGAAAGAGATCCCGGGGCCCAAGATCCTGCATTGTATCACCGTGAAAGGCAAAGGGTATGCTCATGCTGAAAAACAACAAACACGGTTTCATGCACCGGGGCAATTTGACAAGCAAACGGGCAATAGGATAACAAAGCCTTGCGCAGCCTATGCCCCAAAATACCAAAATGTATTCGGCAAAACCATCATTGAACTGGCTCATGCCAATCCCCGCATCACAGGCATTACACCTGCTATGCCTTCAGGGTGCTCCCTGCATATGATGATGACGGTAATGCCTGAACGAACCTTTGATGTAGGCATAGCAGAGCAACATGCCGTGACCTTCTCAGCAGGTCTGGCGGCTTCAGGCATGATCCCTTTCTGTAACATCTACTCCAGCTTTATGCAACGTGCCTACGATCAGGTAATACACGATGTGGCTCTGCAGAAGCTGCCTGTGGTGTTCTGTCTCGACAGGGCGGGGCTGGTGGGTGAAGATGGTGCAACGCATCATGGTGCATTTGATCTGGCCTTCTTCCGGTGCATCCCCAACCTGACCATTGCAGCACCCATGAACGAGGTGGAATTGCGGAATATGATGTACACAGCTCAGCTCGACAACATGGGGGCATGGGTGATCCGATACCCCAGAGGGCGCGGGGTGACAGCCAACTGGAAACAGCCCTTCAAACGCCTCGAACCAGGCAAAGGGCGAAGAATCAGAAATGGGGAAGACCTCGCCATTCTAACCATCGGACATACAGGGAACTTCGCCTCCTCTGCCATAGACCGACTCGAACAAAAAGGGTTTAAACCTGCACATTTCGATATTCGGTTCCTGAAACCTCTGGATGAAAAACTGCTTCATGAAGTGTTTACAGAATACAATGCCCTCATCGTAGTGGAAGACGGTACCATCCAGGGTGGGTTCGGATCAGCTGTGACAGAGTTTAAAAGCGACCACAACCATACCGCACAGGTGATACGGCTCGGTATCCCCGACCAGTTTATCGAACATGGTTCTCCCGATGCCCTCTACCGTGAGTGTGGTTTTCATGCTGAAGACATTTACCAGGCAGCACTCACCTGGTACCGTGAAGCAAAAATTCACCCTGTATCAAAAGCTGTCAATTTATGAGACCCAACGTGTCAAGGCTTCTGCCGGCATTGGCTCTCATCATAACGGTTCTCATCGTCCTCTCTTCGTGTGGAACGCCCCCCTCGAACCAATATCAAGAGAAGCATGAGGTGCTGTTCCCCGCCATCATGGTTGCCGGTGTTGAAACAGCGGCAGAGGTTCTGACACCCGATAGATACCATGGGCACTTTTCCGTGATCGTTGGTGAGGATGCCTTTGAAATCGCCGCAGACTCCACACTCAGTGCTCACCTCATCCCTTTCATTCCAGCAGCACATCAACCGGTGACCATCATCGTAAACAACACACACCACTCCTCCACCGGAAGAGCCATCCCTCTCTGGTACGGGCTGATACCACCCCTGTTAGCGATTGCGTGGGCTCTATTCTTCAGAGAGGTGTTTTCTGCCTTGATTCTGGGACTGTTATCAGGCACCTGGATGATCGCATGGTATGGCGGCCACACGATCATTACAGCAGCAGGCGTCGGACTGCTACGCATCATAGACACCTACATCGTGGCTACCATGACCAGCAGCGACCATGTCTCAATCATCGTTTTCTCATTGATGATCGGAGGAATGGTTCATGTCATCACCCTGAATGGCGGAATGAAAGGGGTGGTATTGCTCATAATGAAGGTTGCCGGCACCCGGCGCTCAACCCTTTTGTCGACTTGGTTGATGGGGCTGGTTCTTTTTTTTGATGACTATGCCAATACGTTGGTGGTTGGCAACACCATGCGCCCATTGAGTGACCGGATGCGTATTTCACGGGAAAAGCTGAGCTATGTGGTTGACTCAACTGCTGCACCGGTGGCCGCAGTGGCCTTTATCACCACTTGGATCGGCGCCGAACTAAGCTATATCAAAGATGCCCTGGAGGTGATTGCCGCAGGAACGGCCCCCGCCATAGAAGCAAGCCCCTATGCCATCTTTATGGGCTCATTGGGATACGCATTCTACCCATTCCTCACGTTGCTGTTTGTGGTGATGCTGATATGGAGTGGCCGTGATTATGGAGCCATGTACCATGCCGAACAGCGAACACTCCTTCAGACAACACCGGAATCATCTGCCGAAGAAGACCCCGCATCCCATCATAACCCGGCAACAGCGATGGGTGAAGCGAAGCACTCCAAACCTCGCGCAGTGAATGCTCTGTTGCCCGTTATAACGGTGATTACCGGAGCTTTTACAGGACTGATTATCACAGGAATGGAGCACACTGCCTGGCAGCCACAACTCGGACTGGCCTCCAATCTGTCAGAAATCATTGGTCAGGCCGACACCTTCAGGGCGTTGCTTTGGGCATCTTTCAGCGGACTGCTTCTTGCCATCCTGCTCACAGTGTCACAAAAGCTGCTCTCGCTACAGAAGGTGACCGAAGGGATGGTAGAGGGGTTCAAGACGATGCTGCATGCCATGCTGATTCTGGTACTGGCCTGGGCACTGGCCATGGTCACCAGGCATCTGCACACAGCCGAATACTTGTCGCATGTGATGATCGCATCTGAGATCACCCCACGCCTTATCCCGCTGCTCACCTTTTTGCTGGCCGCCGGCGTCGCCTTCAGCACCGGCTCTTCGTGGAGTACAATGGCCATCCTGTTCCCACTCCTGCTCCCCACCTCTTGGAACCTGTTTTTCGAATTTCAGTTGGATCAACCCACATCCATGATGCTGTTCCATGCTACCGTGGCATCAGTGCTCGCAGGAGCCGTCATGGGTGACCACTGCTCACCCATATCCGATACTACAATATTGAGCTCGCTGGCCACCCAATGCAACCATATCGACCACGTGAAAACACAGTTGCCCTACGCGCTCACTACCGGAACCATCGCAATGGCAGCAGGAATCATCCCCACATCATATGGATTACACCCATTGGCGGCATTTGCCATTTCAACAGCCATCGCTTATGGCATAATCCGTTGGCTGGGCAAAAAACACCACATACCTCCAATACAAAATCCCCTGAACACCGGCACAGACTTACCCGGTGAGTGATTAAACAATTTATTACTTGAATTGTATATTTGATTATCTTATCTTTGCACTTGGTAAAGAAGGCTTTTTTTGATGCCTCTTGCCTCTGTGCCGTTAATACGGGGGCGGCACAGAATCATTGGAACTGTTAAACCAATTAAAGTTTATCATGAACAAAACATTAAAAATAAGGGATTTGACACTGAGGGATGGGCAGCAGTCGTTGTTTGCCACCAGAATGAATCAGAATCAGGTTGACCGTGTGTTGCCCTATTATAAGGAAGCAGGATTTTATGCCATGGAAGTATGGGGTGGCGCAGTACCGGATGCCATTATGCGGTTCCTGAAGGAGAACCCCTGGCACCGGCTCGAAAGCATTCATCGTGAAGTGGGAAGCGTCAGCAAACTAACCGCCTTATCCCGAGGCAGAAACCTCTTTGGATACAATCCATATCCCGAAAGCGTAATTGAGGGGTTCAACCGTCATGCAGTGCAATCAGGCATTTCCATCATGCGAATATTTGATGCACTCAATGACACCAGCAATATCCGGTCAACTATTGGATATGTGAAAGAGAATGGAGGTATTGCCGACTGTTGTGTCTGTTACACCATTGACCCCAAATTCACACTGCGCGAAAGAGCAAAAGCCTTCTGGCAGATGAAAAAGGTGCCCCGCAGAATCTTCCGAACCGATTACTTTGTCAACAAAGCCAAAGAGCTGGAAGCAATGGGTGCCGATATGATCACCATCAAAGACATGGCAGGCCTCGTTCCTCCGCGTCAGGCAGCCAAAATCATCTCCAGAATGAAAGCGGAACTGAAAATCCCGATCGACTTTCACACCCACTGTACGCCCGGCTACGGATTGGCATCCACTCTGGTGGCCATCATGAATGGAGTAGATATCGTTGACACATCCATCCTTAACTTCAGCGGAGGCCCCGCTGCCCCATCATTCGAAATAATACAACTCTTCTGCAATAAATTGGGCGTTGATACCGGCGTGAATGTTAACGTGATCGCTACCATCAACGAACAACTCGGCGAGATCCGCAAAGAGATGGGAGACATTGACAACTACGAATTGCCCCGCACCTTCGATCTTACCAAAGACACACTGCCCCCGGAAATAGACCAACTGTTCGACCAGGCAATAGAATTTGCCGGAAAAAATGACGAAGAGAAGCTGCTGGAAGCTACCCAGGCAATTGAACGTTGGTTTGGCCTGCCCGAACCCAACGAAGAGGTAAAAAAAGCAGAAATACCCGGTGGAATGTACACCAACATGATATCACAGCTCAAACAACTCAAGCTCGATCATCTCATGTCAAGGGTTCTTGAAGTGGTACCAGTGGTGCGACTGGCTGCAGGGTGCCCCCCATTGGTAACCCCAACCTCTCAAATTGTTGGTGTTCAGGCCGTTAATTATGTTATCGACGAAAACAAAAAGCAGAAGCCCTACACCACCAAAAACAATCAGTTTGTAAGCCTGGTCAAAGGTGAATATGGGAAAACACCCATAGAGATAGATCCCGACTTCAGGGAGATGATTTGTGGTGTCAGAGAAGAGACCCCTTATAACGTTGACAATTACAAGAAGCCAGAAAACCCCGAACTGGATCAGGCCGGTGACAGGTTACTTGCAGAGAACGAAAAAGAGGAGTTGTTGCTTGATCTTTTCCCTCAGGTAGCCACCACGTTCCTGCAAGAACTGAAAGAGAGCGAGTACAGGGCAATGATTCATGAGGAAGAGATGAAGAAAGTGGAAGCTCATCTCGCCGAAAAGGCAGCCTTCGACAAGCTCTCTGATGAAGAGAAAAAGAAACGTCTGCTGGATGGCCTTTACAGTTATAACTGGAGCACCGACGATTAACTGCACTGATTGCAGGGGCATAAACGGTAGTACACCTATTGCCTGTTTTGTGATCATGGACTGCAAACAATATTGAAACACGGCTGGCATTGATCGGGATGTGAGTGAGTGGTTTAAACACTACCCAAACACATCCCGATTCTTTTATTGCCCAAGGAAAATCAACATAACCAAAGAGGCTATACTCCTCATTTTTTCACCAATCTTCATTTTTTTTTCATCTCCTGTAACAAAAAAGATCTTTCTCCGTCATACCATCGACAAAAACAAAACAGGTTATCACGGAAAAATTAGAATCCGTTCAGGAGAAAATAAATCAACAAAAAAACAACAAAGATGAAAACAACAGTAAGATTTTTAATCGTTTCATTGCTATTCACACTGATAGGTACTGCCAGTTACGCACAGGTGGATATGCAGGAGCATGAGGTATCACCATTTAGTCGTTTGACCATTGCCGGCACATTGAATGTTGAGCTACACCAGGGTTCGTCATATTTGCTTCAAGTGGAAGGGACTGAGGCTGACCGCAAAAGTGTAGTGGTAGGTGCTGTTCAAGACGGGTCGTTAAGGTTATCGGCGCGTGGCGACAACGATGCGTTGGTGCGCATCACCACACCTTCGCTGGAACATCTTGTAGTTCAGGATGCGTCCACAGCACTTGGCATCGGCACTTTTGTTGCTGACACATTTCATTTAGAGTCGAAAGGGGCTGCAACCGTAACGATGTCAATTGTTAGCACCGACCTTACAGCCAAGCTTACGGGGGCTGCCACAGCCACTGTATCGGGCACTGCTGAGATCCTAACTTTGGAGCTGGGCGGAGCTTCTCAGGCCCGTTTCGATAGTCTGGTTATCAATCGGGCATCTATCAGACTTACAGGTGCTACATTAGGCAGGCTCAATGTCACAGAGAAGGTTGAGGGCAGAGTATCAGGCATGGCTTCGGTAGTGTTTGTTTCAGAGCCTGTCATCAACGAAGTGAATGTAACCTCCATGGCCTCCGGTCTGAGTCAGGTGTTGAACGAAACCATTGACGTGACCATAGAAGGTGAAGCCAAAGAGATGGAAGTGCGTGAAGTGGTAAAAGAAGCGAGAAAAACCAGAGAGTCGGGCAGAGGAAAATTTAATGGTCATTTTGAGGGTTTTGAACTGGGTATCAATACGTTTATGACCTCCAAAGGGAGTTTCAATCTTGAAGGGGAGGCCAAATCCCTTGCACTGAACATCCCTTCATCACGGGTATGGAATGTAAACCTGCTTCAAACCAATCTGCCTTTGATCCGTCAGCAGTTCGGCATCGTTACAGGTATGGGCTTTGAGTTCAACAACTACCATTTTGAAGAGAATATCAGGTTGGCAAAAAAGGATGGCAAAACCGTAATACAGCACCATTCCGACGACATTGAACTATCGCGCAACAAGCTAACTGCAACCTACCTGAAGGTTCCGTTTATGCTGGAGTTCCAGACCAATAAAGGGCCTGTCCGTCAGCGATTTCATATTGCCGGTGGTGTAAACCTCGGACTGCGTTTGGGTACTTCTGCCCGGGTGAAGTATTCTGATGGCGGTGCCACCATTCGTGAGCGGACCCGAGACAGGTACAATCTCAACCCTTACCGTGTAGCTGCAGCCGGCAGAATTGGCTTTGGCAGACTCAACTTTTTCGCCGAATACAATCTGCTACCCTTCTTCGAGAAAGACAAAGGACCGGAGGTCTATGCTGCATCGTTCGGCATTGTGCTCACCGGGTTCAATTAATCAACACATCATAAGTGGCAAAACCACAGTGATTGCCACCGGACACCGGCTTCAAGCCACCCCTTTCAATGGGTGCAGCCGGTGTCCGGTGTTTTTTTTTGAAATTTATCCCTCAATTCATTAGGAACATTCATAGAATCAGCCTATTTTTGCCGTGCGATTGAGTGTTGTGGCAGCATGTCGCAACTTATTGAAAGATTGATTCTTTTCACCCCCGGCCATCGCGCTGAACCTCTTCTTGTGTGCAGCCGACAGTCGGTTGATAAAACACAAGAGATATGATCAAATTATTAAAAGACATCAGAGAGCGGGCAACATCACAAAACAAACGTATTGTATTACCCGAAGGCACAGAAGAACGCACCTTAAAAGCGGCTGATATTATCTTGGGCGAGGGGATTGCCCGGATTATTTTGCTGGGTAACCGTGATGAGATTCACGGTTTGGCAGCGGCACATGGTTTGGCACATATCCATCTTGCAGAGATCATTGACCCTGCAGATCATCCGAAGAAGGAGTTTTATGCTGACATGCTGTACGGCATACGCAAGGAGAAGGGGATGACACGTGAGGTTGCCTTGCAGCAGGTGGAGGATCCTTTGTATCTGGCCACCCTGTTGATCAAGAACGGTGATGCTGATGGTGAAGTAGCAGGTGCTGCCAATGCCACAGGCAATGTTTTAAGGCCGGCATTTCAAATTGTAAAAACACTCCCCGGCATCAGTGTGGTATCAGGGGCGTTTATCATGATACTTCCCGATGCCCAATGGGGTGAGCAGGGCATCCTGGTTTTTGCCGACTGTGCTGTTCATCCTGATCCTACGGCTGACGAGCTGGCGCAGATTGCTGTAAGCACAGCACGTACAGCACAGGCCATTGCAGGTATTGAGCCCAGGGTTGCCATGCTGAGTTTCAGCACCAAGGGCAGCGCTTCCCATCCCATGGTTGACAAAGTGGTGGAAGCAACAAAAATAGCACGCGAAATGGCGCCCGATCTGCTGATTGATGGCGAGATGCAAGCTGATGCAGCGATCGTGGAAAAAATTGGAAAAAGCAAAGCCCCCGAGAGCCAGATTGCCGGAAAAGCCAATGTGCTGGTATTCCCCACCCTGGAAGTGGGAAATATCGCCTATAAACTGGTGCAACGCCTTGCAGGTGCAGAGGCTGTAGGCCCCGTACTGCAAGGGATGGCAGCACCCATCAACGACCTCTCCAGAGGGTGTTCCGTTGACGATATCGTAAACTTAGTTGCCATCACGGCAAACCAAGCCGCCGGAAAATAAAACAATCCTTCACAAAATTATATCAGTAAACCTAAACAGAAAAAATGAAAATCTTAGTACTGAATTGTGGCAGCTCTTCTATCAAGTACCAATTGATCGATATGTCGCACGAAGCAGATTTGCTTGCCAAAGGGATCGTGGAAAGAATTGGCATGAATTGCGCTGAACTGAACCACAGGGCAAAGAACCGCGACAAGTTCAACATGGTGAAAGATATTCCCGATCACCAAACAGGTATCAACCTCATCCTGGAAATCCTTGTCCACCCTGTACAAGGCGTCATTAAAGCCAAGGAGGAAATCACAGCGGTAGGTCATCGTGTAGCTCATGGTGGTGAAAACTTCAAGAGCAGCGTTCGCGTGAACGAACGGGTCAAACAAGACATTGAAAAGTGTTGTGAGCTGGCTCCATTACACAATCCGGCTAACCTTAAAGGGATCCTCTCCATCGATGAAATTCTTCCGGAAGTGCCTCAGGTAGCTGTGTTCGACACATCCTTCCACCAGACCATGCCAAAACATGCCTATCTCTATGGCATTCCTTACGAGTATTACGAAAAGTACAACATCCGCCGTTATGGTTTCCACGGAACCAGCCATAAATTCGTAGCCCAGAAAGCATGCGATATCCTTGGGAAAAACTGGGAGGAGTTAAAGATTATCACCTGCCACCTTGGCAATGGAGCATCGGTTGCTGCCATTGACAAAGGGAAATCTGTTGAGACGTCCATGGGCTTTACCCCCATTGAAGGGTTGATGATGGGTACCCGTACCGGTGACCTCGATATCGGGGTTGTGCTCTATCTGATGGAAAAAGAGAACCTCTCCATTCAGGAGGTGAACAATCTGTTCAACAAAAAGAGCGGAGTACTGGGTATCTATGGTATTTCCTATGATATGCGTGACATTGAGACGGCCATTGAGAAGGAAGCAGATCCACAGGCAACGCTTGCACAAGATATGTATTGCCATCGGGTGAAAAAGTATGTAGGTGCTTATGCCGCGGTGATGGATGGTGTAGACCTGTTGATTTTTACCGGTGGTATTGGAGAAAACGATTCAGGGGTACGTGAGAAGGTAGCCACAGGGCTTACATACCTGGGCATTGACTTTGACACACAGAAGAATCATGGAATGCGCGGCAAGGATGAGATTCTCACCAGGCCCGGTTCGGCCAAAACAGCCATGGTGATCACCACCAATGAGGAGCTGGTGATTGCGCGTGACACCCTGAGCATTGTGACCAAAAACGGGCTGACCGACTAACCTACAGCCGTCTCTGTGAAGACCATCTTCCCTGCGCCGCAAACGGGGCATACCCAGTCGTGGGGAAGGTCTTCAAAGGGAGTACCCGGAGACACACCGGCCGCCACATCACCACGTGCCGGGTTGTACACATATTCACATACCCCACAAGCGTAAGGTGCACCTTGCAGAACCTCAGAACCTGGCATCGCCTCCCCCTCTTCAGGCACATAGGTGGGCGCCTTCGAAGGTGAGGCTGCTTTGTGCTCCCTGCGGTACCAAGCGTAATCCAACGGCTCATCCAGTCGGCTCAACATACCATAATCAACCAACTCCCCAATGAATAACCAGTGGGTGCCAACGTCAACCTGCTCAACCAAACGACACTCGAAATAGGCCACTGAATAATCGTATACCACCGGCACACCCGTTTTGCCACGCTTGTAATTCAACCTACCGAACTTCTTCTCTTTGTGGGCACTCTGATAACCATAACGCTGGATAAACTCCAATGGCGTATCCTGCTGAAGTACCGATATACCAAACGCCTTGCCCCGCTCAATCATAGGTGATGAGTAGTTCTCTTTGTGACAACTGATCGCAAATCGGGGTGGTTGGCTGGAAACCTGAAACGCCGTGTTTGCAATGTAGGCATTGTGCTCCTCACCATCAGTACAACTGATCAGGTACAAGCCATACGTCATCTTAAAAAATGCATCCCTCTTCGACATAACCGTGTTTTGTTTATTTCTTTCCTACAAATGTAAACCGTTATCTGATGCAAACCATACTTTTTCTTTTTTTTTATACCTTGTGCTCAAACTAACACACTATGGCGTTAAATATTAAAACATTGGTTTACAATGCTTTTCAAGTAAACACCTATGTCATTTATGATGATAAGGGTAAGTGTATTGTGGTGGATCCTGCGTGTTATTCGCAACAGGAACAAAACCATCTCGCCGCCTTTTTAGCCGACAATGGTTTGAATGTAGAGCGGATTGTGAACACACACAGCCACGTTGACCATGTGCTGGGCACTGGTTTTATGTATCGTAAGTATGGACTCAAGCCTGTTATTCATCGGGCAGGGCTTCCTTTCTACGATCACATGGCTGCGCATGCCCTTTCGTTCGGTTTTGAAATCGATGAACTGGTTGTCCCTGAGGAGTTTATTGAGGATGGAGATGAGTTGATGTTGGGAGGTGAAAAGATAGGGGTACTCTACACTCCGGGTCATGCCGACGGCAGCGTATGTCTGGTGCATGAAGCGGGGAAGTGGATTGTTACCGGCGACCTGCTCTTTCAGCTCAGCATCGGGAGAACCGATTTGCCAACCGGTAGTCTGGAGGTATTGTTACGTTCGGTGAGGGAGAAGGTATTGGTATATGATGATGATTACGTGATCTACCCCGGTCATGGCCCAAAGTCAACCATTGGATTCGAGCGGCTCAACAATTCATTTTTATAGTCAGGAAGTGCCATCAATCTGTTGAGGTCACGGGTGTTCATGCTTGTGGCCCAGCATCTGTAATGCGGTTTCTGTGATGGTGTTGGGTTTGATTTCATGCATGCAACTGAAGTGTTTTTCGGGGCATTGTTGGTATCCGATTTTGCTGCAGGGTCTGCAGGGGAGCCCCTTTACTTCGACGATTTTACTGTAGTGTGAAGGTTTATGGGGCATGTAGGGGTACATGCCGAACTGAGGCACAGTGTTTCCCCAGACAGAGATTATTTTTTTCCCGAAGGCGGCGGCGATATGCATCAATCCGGTGTCATTGGTGATGACCAGTTTTGCTTTTGATACGACCATAGCTGATTCGTGCAGGGAGAAAGAGCCGCAGCCGTTCAGCACCTTTTGTTTCGGGGCGGCATTGGTTACTTCCTGAGCCCTTTGTTGGTCTTCGGGTCCACCCAACAGAACCACGGGCAGGGGTAGTTGACGCACCACCTCGGCCAGCAGATCTGCGGGGTAGATTTTTGTAGCATAACGACCGCCAGTCACAATGGCTACAAAGCCGTCGGACCATGGTGCGGGAAGCAGTTTCCCGATCGACTCCGG
>SKPS01000029.1 GCA_007119395.1 Lentimicrobiaceae bacterium | reverse complement strand
TTCTATCTGCCAGATCAAAGCCCGGATGGCACACCGCTTCCTCCGCCGCATTCTGCTTACATAGCCGGTTGCCGTTTTGAACTGATCAATGCAACCACTGCATCACAGTTCCTGAATGAGTATATTAACCCGATGGATGTTCCGGCAACAATTGGGATTAGGATCGATACAGTGTATAATATCACCATTGGTGATGACGCATCAGTTGGCAAAAGAAATTATTTTGATGGCCTTGCCTTTGGGATTTTTGCCATCTGGTCTGATATCACAGTGATCAATGGGCAGTTCGATGATATTGAGAGATGGCACTACTGGGCCCCTAATGTAAATCTTTACAACCGGCCGCTCGAAGGAGCCATTCACTGTAACAGAGCACTGGTTCATGCAGGCACGGTTTCGCAAGAAATGTATGCTTCGGCAATAACCGGCAGGGCAATCATAGGCGGTCATGGGCTTAAGGGCAATTATTTCAATAATTGCCGGCATGGTATTTATGCTTATAAACACCAGCTAATCGCCATCAATAACCACTTCGACGAGCAACATTACAATGCCATTTTCGTTGACGAAGGGAGACATGGCTGTCAGGCATTACACAATACGATCAGCATGAAAGACCCCTTATGGGCACCCAATGTAATCAACGATGCATCTATTCTATTTTATCGCGCAAAACAAGCATTTGGTGGTATGAACACCGATATCATCGGAAACACCATTAACAACACCCGCATCGGAATATATGCGTTGAATCACACCTCCAATCCGCAGGCTACCTGTACCAAATGCACCAGAATTGGCAGCAACCAGATCTACTTTGACAACATGATAGATTTCCAAAGAAAATATTATGGAATTAAGCTATTAAATGGGGATTATGCACGAGTTGCCGGAAATCATATTGAAAACCAAGCCACGGCATACTCCGATCCCGGCTTCCCGATTCAATTTGCACCACCATCCAATATTATAACCGGAATCAGAGTAGATCAGAGCCATGATGCCTGGGTGTACGACAACCATCAGATCGTTAAAATGAGCCACGGAATAAGTGCTATAGGTGTTTGTTATAACACCCAGTTTTCATGCAACGATCTCATCAACTGCAGATCTGGCATATACTTCTATCCCAATACACCCATGGCTGCCACCCTAATTTCACACCAGGGATGGAGTGGGCGTGCTTCAGACAATTATTGGCTAAATACCGCCGATTACAGAATTGATGGAGCACTGAACATGCCCCTAAGTTCGGTTGACTGGTATTTCAGAGGTGATGATGTGACACATAATCCGTATGCGACTTTCATTTTAACAGGTCATGCATTGGATGTTCTAATCAATCCCCAGCCCAACACAAATGTAGCCACTTATTGCGTCGGTATGCCATTTCCGGGGATTGGCGATGATCCGGGTGGAGAGATCCGGGAGATGCGTTATGGGGACATCGTTAGGGAAAACCTCACCTTTGACGTGTTGGAAGAGGAGTTTGAGCAAATGTGCATTGAGTACTTGTATGAAATCCTTTATACCAACCCCGACGTAATGAATATTGGCCAACCTGGTGACACCCTCTATCAAAACTTTTACAATTACCTTACCAACAGCACCATTGCCGAGTTTACCACCATTCGGGAACTCATGGATGAGGAGAATTTTGCGCAGGCCTTGCTTGACAACGGCCAGGTGATTGCCACCACCATGATTGACCAGAACAGGCAGCTCACCAACGATATCTACCTCCGCTCGGTAGCGGTGGATGCAGAGATCGACAGTGTTGACATACAGGCATTGCTGGCCATTGCCCTGCTAACCCCCTACATCGGTGGCGATGGGGTTTACGCCGCCAGGGCCATGTTGGGCATTGACGCCGACGATTACGGACTCCCCTACCGAAAGGGGAATGAGGCTCAGGCCATTGTGCAAAAAACTACTGACATTCTGGTCTATCCCAACCCTGCCGGTGAATCGATTACTTTTGAAATTGTGAATGAGGACTTGCAGGGCCTTTTCAATCTGAGAATATTCAGTGCAACCGGGGTGTTAACCCTAAGCCACCAGGGGCATGCTGAGAGTAGTTTCACTATTCCAGTAAATACGCTAAAACCAGGTATTTATTACTATCTATACACCACAAAATCAGGAAACAATGCAAGTGGCCGGTTTATTAAAAAATAGCACCATAAGCAGCGGGAGAATGTTATACGTTCTCCCGCTGCTTATATTATTTTCCTTACTCTCTTTTAATATACAAGCACAAAACCTGGTGCGCAATGGCAGTTTTGAAGATATCATCGCATGTCCCTCCGGCCGAAGTCCTAACGCATTGAGTAGTGTTACATTGGCATATCCATGGTTTTGCACAAATACCATTTGCTGGGAAATAGAATTGTTCCATGCCTGCTGCGACCCCATCTATCGCTGGGGTGTACCTGACAACTCAGCCGCATTAGGGCAATATGCATTTCATGGCAACGGTTACACTTTGTTGTTACTTTTCGCATATTATATTGGAGGCAGAGGTGAGCTGATACAAACGGAGCTAATTACCCCTTTGGTCAAAGACTCTGTATATTGTGTGGAGTTTTACGTGATTATAGCCCCCAGACATTCGCACTATGCCATTGGTCAGATAGAGGTCTATTTCACGTATGACACCTTGAAGCAATCCCCTGTAACCTTCACCTTCCCAGACACACCTTCTGTGGATATCCACACCGGAATACTCAACGACACGGTGAACTGGACCCGGATCAGTACCACCTATACCGCCAAAGGGGGAGAACGGTACTTCTCCGTAGGCACCAAGGCTTATAAGCCCATGATTTTCGAACCATTCACCCATTCAACACAATACAATCCAACTGGCACATTATCACTTTATTTCTTCGATGCCATTTCGGTTTACCCTTGCAACGCCCCGGTGTACACTGCCGGTGCCGGTGAGGAGCGGCTGCTGTGCCGGGGTGATGTCACTGTACTGGGGACCCACGATCTGGAGCAGTATGAGTACTTCTGGTTTCTGCCCGGGAACACCACAGATACCCTGTCGAAACAGGCCCTGTTCAGCGTGGCTCCCACCCATACCACCACTTACGTACTGCAGGTTACCGACTTTAAGTTCATCACCACCTGGGATACGGTAACGGTATTTGTAGAGGAGTGTGGTCCATTGGAGATGACCATCTACCCCAACCCTACCACCGACAAAGCTACTTTTGCGTTCAACAGAACCATCCCTGATCAGGCGGA
>SKPS01000181.1 GCA_007119395.1 Lentimicrobiaceae bacterium | reverse complement strand
GTAGTTCTGTGATCAAACACTTCACCCAGCCACAGTTTACCTGATTTCAAAAGGTTAACAGAGTCCCTTTCATGCCTGAAGTGATCATGGTATGTATCCACCTGGTGTGTTGGGGTTCCTGTTGGGGGCACCTGGCTTTCAATCCGCAGGCCGGGTGTGCTCTTCCGGGTCAGGTAGTAGTAGTTAACATCATCATACAGGTGTGGTTGGTGGTTAAACCTGTTGTTTACATCATCATACACCCATCTTCCGGGCCCCTCGGCATAGAAGAGGATATAGTTACCAGGGTCTATGCTGTTGTTACCACCGTCCACCACAACAATGGCTAATTCCTGCAGGCCATCGGGGCGGGGTGCACCGGCACGTTCGGGCAGCATGGCACCACCCATGCCATACACACCAATGTTATCAGCCCCCTGACCTGCGAGGCCCATGGCCAACAGGTCATTATAGTCAACTCGATGTATTCCTGAACGTGTTACACGCACCCGATGCCAATCGCCGGTAGCAAGAAGTGATGCCCCTTTGGCTCTGCGAAATGCAGAAGGGGCCTCCTTTCGGGGAGCCTCCTCTACCTCGATACGAAACGAAACCAATCGTTCGTAAATACCCGATGCAGTTCTTCTAATCGGTGTAACGAACAACGATGAGTAGTCAACTCTCCGCATCACAGCAGGCACAACTTCAACCTTAAACTCCTCTCCTATGGCCTCCCCACCGGGTAATAACTCCACTTCAGCCGCTGGTATGCGAGCTGTTTCAACCGGAACAATCCGAAGCTGCACATCCATCCCTTCACCACGATGCTCATACAGGTAGTGCCAAACCGGAATGCGCTGATCATCAGGATAAACAGCTTGCCGAAAAATCATACGACGAAACACTTCAAATTCATCTATCTGATACTGCTCCGGTGACATCCACTCAATATGTACCCATTGGGGGTCGGCCGACAAGGGTGCCCGGCGATCCGGCTGAGCATGCACATTTTGAACAAAGCCCAATGCGGATGCAACAACCACAAGGATCATAAAAACAACGAATACCTTAAAGTGACTCAGGCCACTACGGTGGTATGGATTGGCAATCAGCGAGTTTTCTTTGGTGATCATTGGAATTCTGTTCAAGGGGCTAATCTATGCAATTGATTATCTTAACACCTTTTTTTTCTATTTATTGTGCATTCACTGTAGTTAGTGACTCACCCCGGCAACATTCCTTATACTGTTTACATTCCTTGAAAGTTTCAGCCGTTTACGGCATGATGGGAAGCACACTTTTCAATCAGATAATTCTTAGCAGTTCAAAAGACCATTAACTCGCAACATGTAACAGACAATTCCATCATGTTGTTCACAAAAAACTGCTCGATATACGGTGTAAAAAGGGGTAAAAAAACGTAACCCTGTGGATGTTTTTGGGTATAAGTAGAGGTGTTTTGGGCCTGTTACATGTCGGGCATAAAGCATACGCTACTGAATGTCTGTTTGTTAACATAAAAACAGGCAGATGACATTTTTTTCGCTGTAATATGAGGTATGTTTGTGCGGTTTTAAAAAAAAATCGTAATATTGTGAGCTGAAAATATCGGTATGATAACCTGATTAATTAATTCATGGTGAGAAAAGTCATAATATCATTGATCCTGTTACTGGCCATGCTGGGTGCCACCGAGCACAGTAATGCGCAGGATCCTCATTTCTCGCAATTTTACGCGAACCCGATCTATTTAAATCCGGCTTTTGCAGGCACCAATATTTGTCCGAGACTAATCATCAATTACCGGAACCAATGGCCGTCGATTCCAGGAGCATTCACCACGTACAATGCTTCGTATGATCAATACTTTGAGAAGTTAAGTGGTGGGCTTGGTGTATTGGCAATGTCAGATGTAGCCGGAGAGGGTAGTTTAACCCACAACAGCATCAGTTTTATGTATGCATACAGGCTGCGTCTGGATGAACGAGACCGGAACAACATCACCTTTGGTCTTCAGGCTTCGTACTTCTCGAAAAGCCTGGATTGGTCAAAATTAACCTTTGGTGATCAGATTGATGCACGTGATGGGTTCATCTATCAAACCCAGAACATTCCGGGCAATCACAATGTGCAATACGCTGACTTCAGTGCAGGTATTCTATACTACTCGGAACGGTTTTATCTGGGGTTTGCCACCCATCACTTGACCGAACCGGTGAACTCCTTTTACGACTCTGACCGCTCACGCCATTTTATGAAGTTTACTGTACAAACAGGCTATGAAATTCCTGTTGGTGGTTCAAGCAGAGGCATCTACAGAGAGCAATACCCTTATCTGTTTCCCAGCTTGATTTATCAGCAACAGCAAAACTTCCATCAACTTAACTACGGATTATATTACCACCACACCCCAATGGTTGTGGGGTTATGGTACCGGCAGTTTCTCTCCTCTCCTGAAGCCATTGGACAGTATTCAGATGCCGTTGTGCTGTTGGCTGGTTTTGAATATGATAAGATGAAGATTGGTTACTCATATGACATCACCATCTCCCGTTTAAGCAACGTAAGTGGTGGAGCACATGAGATAAGTATTACATTGAAGTTTAACTGCCCGGTTCAGCCTACACGCTACAGGGCAATAAAATGTCCTTCTTTTTAGTTAGGAATAGTTGCATTAAAACATTGATAAATGATGAAGTCATTGAAAATTCTTTCAGGAATTCTGCTGGCAGCAGGGGTTGCCATGATGGTCAGCTCCTGTTCGAGGCCTGTATCACGCACCACCGGATGGGATTACAACAACCCAAAGAATGGTGGTTTTCAAGTGGTACGCTACATTGAGCAAGAGACCGGTCCCGGTTTGGTACTGATTGAGGGGGGCACGTTTGTGATGGGTAGAACCAGCCCTGAGATTACAGATGCCTGGGACAACATTCCCCGCAGGGTGACCGTCAGCTCTTTTTACATGGACCAAACAGAGGTGGCCAATGTTGACTACCTTGAGTACCTCTACTGGATCAACCGTGTTTACGGAATTGACTTCCCCAGAATTTACGACAAGGCGCTGCCTGACACCAACGTTTGGCGCAGGAAACTGGCGTTTAACGAGCCTTTGGTTGAGACATATCTTCGTCACCCGGCATATCAGGACTACCCGGTGGTGGGAGTAAGCTGGTTACAGGCTCGTGATTATTGTGCCTGGCGTACCGACAGGGTGAATGAGCAGATCCTTATAGACAATGGTATTTTGCAGCTCGATCCTATGCAGCAAAACGAAGAGAACTTTAACACAAGAGCCTATCTGGCCGGTCAGTATATCGGGCTGGTTGGAAGAGAGCTGAGAGACCTTGACCCCAACAGTGCAGGGACCCGACAGGCTAGAATGGAAGACGGAATCCTTCTCCCCTCCTATCGCTTGCCTACAGAAGCAGAGTGGGAGTTTGCCGCGCTGGGTCTGATTGGAAATACCTATTACGAAAGAATCGTGGAGCGAAGAATGTACCCATGGAACGGGCACCATTCCCGTACCGATGCAAGAAGATACTATGGCCAGTTCGTAGCCAACTTTATGCGTGCCCGTGGTGACTATATGGGTGTGGCAGGTCATCTCAACGACAACGCCAACATTACAGCCCCGGTCTACTCCTACTGGCCAAACGACTATGGCCTGTATAACATGGCCGGCAACGTAGCCGAGTGGGTTGCCGATGTATACCGCCCGCTCACCCACGAAGACATGCACGACCTGAACCCCTTCAGAGGAAACGTTTTTACCACCATGGTGATGAACAACGAAGGGACTTATGACGATAAGCTCGACTTCATTACCTATGATTACCATGGCATCTTCGACTTCCTGCGTAATTTCGCTGATGAGATGCAAGCACATGAGTACACCAGTGACCGTGAAATGGATCTCGTGGAAAGAGTCCTTGCCCTATCTGAGCAGGCAATTGATGATGATGAAGCCCGCAACATAGAAGAGGCCTCCATGAGAATGCAGGAAGCCATTGAAATCATCAATATGGCTGATGAGACCATCCGTATCGGAGGTGCCCTCCTCCTAGGGATTTCCAACTACGTACTGGGGTTACCCGGCCAGATGAAGGTGCGCCATACTCGTCCGGAAGAGAATATCGGCAGAAGGAATTATCGCCAGGCTGACAACATCAACTACCGTGACGGCGATGCAGAAAGTATGGTTTCCGTTGATTTCTTCTCAGTACTTGAAGAAGACAGGGCAATGTACCATTATGGTGAAACCTCTCTGATCAATGACAGGGTCAGGGTATATAAAGGTGGATCGTGGGCCGACCGCCAGTATTGGTTAACACCTGGAGCCCGTCGCTTCCTTGAAGAGGATCAGTCAACCGACTTTATCGGGTTCCGCTGCGCCATGCACCGTGTGGGTAGCCCTTCAGGAAACAGATAATGTGAAAAAGAATTTGGAAAGGCCATCTGAAAAGGTGGCCTTTTCTTATTTTTGGCATCCAACCAACGCGGATTATTATGTCAACATCACCAGTGCCACTTGAAAAGTTGTACCAACTGTTTCTACAACACCCTTTTGTGACAACCAACTCAATAGATGTCACCCCTGGTGGCATCTTTTTCGGGTTGCGTGGAACAAATCATGATGGGAACCTCTATGCTTCTGATGCGCTAAAAAACGGAGCCGCCTATGCCATCATCGATCGGCCGGAAGCGCGCACCGATGATCGATGCGTACTGGTGAATGATACCCTCACTGCTTTACAGTACCTCGCTAAAACATACCGTAAAACATTGCGGGCCAAAGTGATTGGCATCACCGGTTCCAACGGAAAAACCACTACGAAAGAATTGATGGGTGCGGTGTTGGCAAAAAAACACAACACTGTTGCCACAAAAGGGAACCTTAACAATCACATAGGCGTACCTCTGACCCTGCTTAGCACTCCACCCGATACCGAAGTGCTGGTCGTGGAGATGGGAGCCAACCACATTGGTGAAATCGAACTGTTGTGCCAAATCGCAATGCCACATGCAGGGCTGATTACCAATATCGGCAAAGCGCACCTCGAAGGCTTCGGATCTCTCGATGGTGTCATAAAAGCGAAAAGCGAACTCTACGCCTACCTTGGTTCACAATCCGGAACAACCATCCTGTGCCATCTTGATGATCCGTTGCTGATGAAACTGGCAAAAGAAGCAGGCAGCAATCTGCTCACTTACGGTACCACGACAAATGCCGATGTATTAGGCACCCCCCTTCATGACACCATCAACCTGTGCATGAAGTGGAACAACAAACATCGAATTGAAACCAAGCTGATCGGCAGCTATAATTTCCAGAATGCCATGGCTGCCATTGCCACAGGGGTGTTTATGGGTGTACATGAAGAGGCCATTGTAACAGCGCTCGAAGAGTTCACGCCAACAAACCACAGATCGCAACTTCTTCATCACACCAACAACACCATCTTTGTCGACTGCTATAATGCCAACCCAGCCAGCATGCGGGAAGCCATTCAACATTTCCTCAGGTTCACCACAGGTAAAAAGTGCTTTATTCTTGGTGACATGCTGGAACTGGGTGACTACGCTGACGAGGAGCACAAAAGTGTTGGTGAGCTGGTTTCGCAAACAGATGCTTTGCGCATCTTTGTAGGGAAACAGTTCTTGCAATCATGCGGTGAAACCGGTGATCATTTGTTTGCTGATGTGGATCAGCTGAACCAGTGGCTCAGCACCCGGAACCTCTCCGGCTATCACATTCTGCTGAAAGGATCACGTGGCATTCGCCTGGAGAAAGCGTTGCCTTTGCTTTAACATATATATATTATGGTATACCGTGTTGTGGGTCTGATGTCGGGTACTTCGATGGATGGACTGGACATTGGGTTGTGCACTTTTACAGAGAGAGAGGGGTATTGGTCTTTTGTTATTGACCATGGTGAAACGAGGCCCTTCCCTCCTCATTTGGCTGAGGCACTTGCCAAAGCGCATATCCTGCCAGCATCTGAACTTGTTGAACTGAGCATCACTCTGGGTGCCTGGTGTGGAGAGACGGTAAAAGAGGTGGTTGGCATGCATCATTTCGAGCCACTCCTCATTGCATCCCATGGCCATACCGTATTTCATCAGCCTGAAAAATCGATGACCCTTCAGATTGGCCATGGCGATGTGATGGCCAAAGCAGCAGGTATTCCTGTGGTGTGTGATTTCCGCACCGCCGATGTATACCTTGAAGGGCAGGGCGCCCCTTTGGTCCCAATAGGAGACAGGGTGTTGTTCGGGGAGTATGATGCCTGCCTTAACCTTGGTGGAATCGCAAACATTTCATACGAGCAAAGTGGCAGACAGCATGCCTTTGATATTTGTCCATGTAATATGCTGCTGAACCTTTTGGCCGGAAGAGTTGCCAAAGCGTTTGACCTTGATGGGGAGATGGCTGCTTCGGGGCAACTGATTCCCGCTCTCTCAGCTCAACTTGAGCAGTTACCATACTACAGGAATAGGCCGCCAAAGTCACTTTCAAGAGAGATGGTATTTGCTGAGTGGGTGACTTTGCTGGACGATACCTTACCGCACAGCGACCTGCTCTACACCTGCTGTGAGCACATAGCCACTCAGATCGCAAAAGTTATCAGGGAGAACGATTTAAACTCAGTACTGGTAACAGGTGGTGGTGCTATGAACAAGCACCTTGTACGTACAATGCAACAGCATGCAGGGGATTCTTTTGTATTGCCCGCTTTAAAAACCATCCATTATAAAGAGGCTCTTGTTTTCGGATTCCTGGGTTTGCTCAGGTGGATGGGACGCCCCAATGTTCTGAGCAGCGTTACAGGCGCCATGAAAGATCATTGCAGTGGTATGGTGGCATTGCCATAGAGAGTGTTCATTCATTAGAGCAGCGCCTGCCCGATTTAATGGCGGGGGTGTCGGAGCAGCTTCCGCCCGGTGCATGGGGATTGTGTTGACCATGGATCGCTCTTCTTCTGGAAGCAAATCTCTTGTGACCCTCCTCCAGCAAGTCAAAAAGAGCTTCTCTCTGTTCGGGGGTGCTGATTTCAACTGCATCCATTAAAAAGCGGGTTGTGCTTTCAGACCATTGTTGGTGCAATACCCCTACCCTGTTGTTCAAAGAGTCAAGCTTCCTGACTTCAGGTGGTGCCTTTCTTATGGTGGCAAAGTGGAGTTGTCGTGTTTGGTGGATCTCGCGGGTGATGCTTCTGATCTCTTCGAAATGGGCAGCTCGCAATGCCCTAAAAGCTTCCATCTGTGCTTCGTCGAATCCAACACGCTCTTGTATTTTCTCATCGTACTTTCTGAATGAGTGCCTTTTGTATTTATCAGATACCGTACACTCTTTAAAGGTAGGAGTGGCTGGCTTTGACCTCAGCCACAGGAGGGTTCCAATGGCCGATAGATTCAAAACCAACAATGCCACCATCAGATATACCAGTAGATTGAATTGTCTTTTGCTTAACATGATCCCATTTCTTAATTAGTAATTCTACGTATTGTATTAGTCTAACCCGGTTGCAGCGCTGTACTCTTCAAGGCTGGCATAGCCGGGTATTGTAAGCAGCACATGAATCTCAGAGGCAAGCTGACCAGCCTGTTGATCGAGTGTCTGTTGCTGATATGACGAATATCCGAACCATATCCCTATCATGAGTGGCACAACGGTGGCTGCAGCAAGCCATACAGGCCTCAGCCTGAACCAGTTGATAGCCGGTTCAGCAGCACGATGCTCCAGCCTGGCCATCACCCGGTTGAAAAAATAAGGGCGATCCGGCTCAACCCTGTCTGTTTCAATCACCCGGTATATGCGTGACGATGCCTCAAAAACTTTTTGGCAATCAGCACACTCCGCAAGATGAACCGCCATACTTTTCATCTCCTCGTCAGGGAGATCCCGGTCGAGGTAGAGCAATATTTTATCAGAGGTACTACTGCAACGCATTGTGAAAGGGTATTATAACATTGTTTTGACAACTATAGACCAAAAAACTTGCTGTTATGTTTGCATATTCTTCTCCAGATAGTGCTTAAGGTGTTTCTGCAGGTTCAGTCGTGCCCTGAACAGCAGCGACTCAACGGCCGACAAAGAAGTATTCATCACTTCGGCGATCTCTTTGTAGGGCAACTCTTCATACTTGCTGAGTAAAAAGGCAGTTCGTTGATTTTCGGGAAGTTTATCGATGGCCTGTTTGAGTGCTTTTCGATCCTCTTCCTGCTCCATCTGGTGATCAGGCCGCTGTTGTGCATCTGAACCTGTGCTTGTCACAGTTTGTTCGGTTTCATGTACGCCGGAGGAGTCGGTTCCAGGAAACAGCCTTTTCTTCCGGGCCAAACGTTTCCTTCTGTTGAGTGACTTGTTGACCGCTATGCGGTATATCCAGGTGGCGATGGCAGCATCACCCCGAAAACGATGAATGGACTCAATGACCTCTACAAAAACATCCTGTGCAAGATCTTCTGCTTCAGCCGGATCATGCAAATATTGATTGCACAAACTGATCACCCGGGTATGATATGTCTCTATCAACCAGCGATAAGCAGACTCATCGCCACTTTTTAGTTTTATGATCAGATGATCTTGGTCCGTCATATCATTTACGGGTGATATTGTTGTTGTTTTTGATGTGACATTGTGGTGCTACCTCAACCACACCGTTTTTGTGCCATATGTATGCTGGCGTTCAGTTCAAAGCCCACGAGAAGAATGGTAGCATTATAGAATATATAAAGGAGCGTAAGCAACAGTGTACCCACTGACCCATAAACAGCATTGTGTGCGGAGAAATACTGCACAAACGCACCGAATCCCCATGCGGTAACCATCAACAGGAGTGTTGCAATCAGGGATCCGGAAGAGAAAAACCTGAACTTGCTGTTGTTGGCCGGGGCGAAGTAGTAGATCCCTGAGATGGTGATGTAGATGATGGTACCCAGCAGGAACCATCTACTGGTCTGAATCACACGGTATATATTATGTGTAGAGAGATAACCCTCTTGTGTTAGCCAATCCAGGGTGTCTTGTCCAATTGCCATAATGGCTATGGCGATGATAACCAACACTGTTGAGCCAATCATCAGGAGCAGGCTTACCACGCGTTGCTGAAAGGGGGTACGGGTTTCTTCTATGTTGATTGACTGGTTAAACGACGAGATCATGCTGATAAAGCTGCTTGAGCTAAACCACAGTGCAAGGAAGAATCCGATTGAGAGCAGGCCTGCATGGCGCCGGCTCACGATATCTTCAATGGTGTTTTCAAGTAGTGGGTAGAGCATTTCGGGGATTGCCTCCTGTAGCATCAGCATCAGGTTAGCCTGAAAGTTGGCAATAGGAACCAGAGGGATGATTGTAAAAAGGAAGATGATACCCGGAAATATGGCGAGGAAGAATTTGAAAGAGATGGCAGCGGCTCTTGTGTTAAGGCTTCCCGATGAGACGGCCGCTTTAAAGTATGACACCACTGTATAAAGGCTGATCCCTTGACCACCCGGGATCATGATACGGATAAGCCTTCTATTGATTTTACTTCTCAGCCATCGAATATAGATCCGGTACCACATGTTGTGTTTCTTTTCAGCGTGCTTTCAGGCTGATGTCAAGACTTCTGATCTGGTGTGTTAAAGCGCCAACAGAGATATAGTCAACCCCGGTGGCGGCATATTGCACGATATTTCCCTCGGTAATACCTCCGGAGGCTTCTGTTTCATACCGATGATCGATTGTTTGTACCGCCTGTTTCAGCAGCTCCGGGGTGAAGTTATCCAGCATGATTCTGTTCACCTGTCCATATGTCAATACATCGTTGAGCTCTTGCAAAGATCTCACTTCAATTTCGATGGGGAGGTTAAGCTGATGACTTTTCAGGTATTCATTGACACGTTGTATGGCTGGTTGAATCCCTCCGGCATAGTCAACATGATTGTCTTTGATCATGACCATATCGTAGAGTCCCATCCGGTGGTTGGTACCACCGCCGGTACGCACCGCATATTTCTCCATGCTGCGCAAAAGGGGTGTGGTCTTGCGTGTGTCAAGGAGCTTTGCCGGATAAGCCTTGATTTTTTCGGTGAGCATGCGTGTGTAGGTCGCGATACCACTGAGTCGCTGCAACAGATTCAGTGCAAGTCGTTCTCCTGACACAATGGCTCTGGTAGGGCCAAGCAGTTCACAAATAACTGTTCCCGGTGTAATGGTGGCCCCGTCATTGATCAGGGTTCTGGTTTCCAGCCCCGGGTTGACCTGACGAAACACCTCTACAGCGAATGGCAGCCCTGCCAATACGCCCTCCTGTCGTGCCAGTATCACAGCATGTCCTTTCGCCTCCGGAGGTATGGTGGCCAAAGAGGTGTGGTCTCCGTAACCTACATCCTCCTGAATTGCCATTCTGATGATTTCGGATATATCCATTGCTTACAATGCGCTGTTGTTATTTGAGTTCAAAAGTTAAACGGCTTACATACTCTTTGTTATTCTTCTTAGGATCGGGCTGCAGCAGAACATAGACTGAGAAGTTCACCCCTTTGTTTGTGACATATGTTCCCAAATGGAATCGCCCTCCTTTCGTAGTTTGACCAGAACTGTGCACGGTAAATGAGGCAGGCGGATGGTCGCGAAAGAAAGCCTGCATAATGGATCTGGCCTGTGCAGTGCTGAAGTTCCCCTTTCGGGAGGGCAATGACAAGGCAACTGTTGCAGGGAAATGTTGTGCCAACTGCGCAGCATTCCCACCGGAAATTGCCCGGTTCACTGCATTCCAGGTGTTGTTTGGGTCATTATAAAAACCCATCACTGCCGTTAGAACAATGATTGCCAAAAATACCTTCAGAGATTTCATCTTGTGTTGTTTAACCAATAGCAGATTCCTTGTTGTGTTGTTCCCTGTTCAAAAACGACGAACCATAAAGATTAACGCTGAGAACAAGGGTCAAAGATACATCAATTTTTATGCCCGAAAAAATCGGGTTCACATGGTGGTATTTTATAGCAGATCAATCGGAAAGGATTTGTTATTTTGCAGCATCAATATTAACAGCATGAAGATTGATTTACTATGTATCGGTAAGACGCAGGAGAAGTGGCTTCAGGCGGGCATCAAAAAATATGTTGACAGGCTTTCGCACTACACCCGATTTGCATTGAAAGAGGTCAGTGTTCCATCACGCACCACCTCTTTACCGATCAATCAGCAGGTAGAGATTGAGGGGGGGGTAATACTGAAGCGTGCAGCCGATTATGATGTATTGGTTTTGTTGGACGCATCCGGCAGGCAGATGGATTCACCGGGTGTTGCCCAATACCTTCAACAACATATGAACCGTGGAACACGGCGTATCGCTTTTGTAGTGGGGGGTGCTTACGGTTTCAGCGATGCGGTGTACAAAGCATGCCACGACAAGCTTTCTCTGTCACAGTTAACCTTTTCGCACCAGATGGTGCGGCTCTTTTTCGTTGAACAGTTATACCGTGGATTCACCATTCTCAGGGGTGAGTCGTATCATCATGGTTAGCAGTGACCGTCAGAACAGATTCCCATATCCGTTCAGCTGATTTATCCCATGAGTACTTTGCCGGCAGGTGTTTCGATGCAGACACAAGTTGATCACACAGTGCATTGTCTTCCGCCAGGCGCCTCATCGCATCAACAATTTCATCGGTATTGAACGGATTAACAAGCAGTGCTGTATCGGCAGCGATCTCTTTCATGGATGTGTTATTCGAGGTGATAACCGGTATACCGGCTGCGGCTGCCTCCAGAATAGGCATACCAAACCCCTCAAAAAGGGAAACATATACCATGGCATGTGCTCCTGAGACTAGGAGGTTCATCACAGAATCGTCCACCCGACCGGTAAACAAAATGTCATCACGGTAGGGGCACTGTGTCAACGCGTCCTTCATCTCACCGGAAAACCATTTGTCGTTGCCTGCAAAAACCAACTGAAAATCTGACGCATGACGCTCCCGAAATTTTCCAAAAGCCTCAATGGTACGATGAATGTTTTTTCGTGGGTGGAGAGTGCCCACCACAATGAAGTACCTGGTACGAAGCCCCAGCCTCATCTTCTCTTCCAGAATCTGCTCCTCAGAAACCGGGTGAATAAAACTGTTCAAGCCACAGTACACCACATCAATCTTAGACAAAGGCACACCGTAGGTTTTGGATATGTCTGCTTTCGAAAACTCAGAAACGGTTAACACCCGATGGGCTGCTCTTGCTGATTGGCGCAGCCGCTTTTGGTAAATTTTTCGGTATTTTTTTGGCAGGAAATGGGGGTAGTGTTCAAAGTTAAGGTCGTGAATAACTGCCAGTGAAGGGATATCAAGGGTTGGTGGGATAAAACCATCGGAGGATATATATATGTCGGGGCGTAATTTCTTCAGTTTTGCCGGCACGGCTCTGTTATTCCAGTATTCAAGCAGGATGGGCAGCCTTGTAACGGGTCTAACCACCACAGGCTCTACGTTTTTGGGGAACACCAAAGATCCGGACACGGAGCGGTCAAAAAGGAAGCTAAAATGGTGTTCAGGGTGATTGGATGCGATTCTGGTCATGGTCTCATAGGTAAACCAACCAATGCCATCCATCTTCCCATCAAGAACAAGTCGGGTGTTTACAGCAATATTCACACAGAGAATTTTTTTGCAAATATCAAACAAATATCTGAGATGCTTCTTAAGGTGCTTGAGTAAGTGGATAAGCCGGTGTTGGATCAATGAAAATAATGTTTTGCATAAAAAAAGTTTGTTAAACGAAATGCTCCTTTTACCTTTGCGGCATGCAAAGGAAGTTTCTTACCAACCTGCTGTTGCTGATGTCGCTGAACCTGTTGGTGAAGCCGGTGTATATCTTTGGGATTGATTTGCGGGTGCAGAACCTGGTGGGTCCCGGGGAATATGGGTTGTTCTTTGCGATCTTTAACTTCTCGATGCTGTTTAACATGGTGCTTGATCTGGGCATTACCAATTACAACAACCGTAACATATCTCAGCACAGGCATTTGCTCAACAAGCACTTCAGTGGTATTATCACATTGCGTTTGTTATTGGGGGTGGTGTACGCTCTCATCACATTGGGAATCGGTTTATTAGCAGGGTATGGTGTCAGGCAGATGAATCTGTTAATGGTACTGGTGCTGAATCAGATTCTGATTGCACTGATTCTCTATCTGCGGAGCAACATTGCGGGGTTACAGATGTTCCGCACCGACAGTTTCATTTCTGTACTCGACAGGCTGATTATGATCATTTTGTGTGGCTATCTTATCTATAGTGCCCAACATGCACCACAGTTCAGAATCGAGCATTTTGCCTGGCTTCAGACCGTCTCCTATTTCATTGCAGCCATTGCAGCCCTGTCTGTTGTAATACGCAAAGCTGCCTTCCGGAGGTTGTATTGGAATCGTCTGTTTATCCTTATGATTCTGCGAAAAAGCTTCCCTTATGCCTTACTGGTATTGTTGATGATGTTCTATTTTCGGATTGATTCAGTATTACTCGAGCGACTTTTACCGTACCCGGATGGTTTGCGACAGGCCGGGATTTATGCTTCTGCTTTCCGCCTACTCGACGCTCTTATTATGGTACCCTACCTTTTCAGCGTGTTGTTATTGCCCATGTTTGCCAAGATGCTGCAGTACCGTGAGGATTACTCTCTGATCATCCGCATAGCCTTCCCTTTACTGCTGGTATTTTCTCTGGTGATTGTGGCGCTGTCGTTACAGTACAGTCAAGAGATCATGGGTGTGCTATACAAGGAGCATTCCGAAGAATCGGCCCGGGTATTCAGGCTGTTGATACCGGGTCTGGTTGCCTTTTCCATATCGTATATCTTCAGCACACTGCTTACTGCCAATGGGAACCTCCGCACACTCAACATCATTGCTGCCAGTGCCATGGCACTTAACATCACCATGAACCTGATATTGATCCCCCGTTACCAGGCGGCCGGTTCGGCATTGGCAAGTTGCTCCACCCTTATGCTGGCAGCTATTTTACAACTACTCGTTTCCATGAAAGATTTTAAACTCTATCCCTCTACAATTGATTTGGTGAGGTTTGCTGCTTTTGTGGTTGCATTGACAATTATTGTGTATGTTGGGCGTTATGTGCCTGCCAGCTGGCTGGTGCAAATGGGGCTGTCTGCTATCGCCATGGTTTCCTGTTCTTTTCTTCTGCGGATGATCAGGCTGAAGGAGCTTTGGTATATCATCCGCAAGGAGACGGGCAGTTGATCGTGATCAGACATGAGAGCTGCATCCGGATATTTTTTTCTAATTTTACCGCGTTTAATAAACACCTCTGTAGATTATGGTAGATAAGCAAAACCAGGAGTTTGATTTCAACTCGATGAACTTTTTATGGTTTCTTTGGAAATGGAAATGGATCATTTTGGCAGCTGGGCTAGGTGCAGGGATTTTGGCTGCGATTTTTTCGGGGCCTGCCTTTATCACTCCGAAGTATCGTTCATCAGCCATTCTGTTTCCTACGGCAACCAATTCGATATCCAGGGCGTTGGTAGATGAAACAGCAGGAGGCAAGCAAGACATGATGTCTTTTGGTGAGGAGGCTGAGGCAGAGCAGATGATACAGATTCTCAGTTCAAGTGCCATCCGTGACCACATTGTTGCAAAGTTTGATCTGATGAACCACTATGACATCAGCCCGAGGTCACGTTTTGCCATGACAGAGCTTCATCGGCAGTATAGAAGTAACATTCGTTTCCGGCGCACTGATTATAAAGGTGTTGAAATCCGGGTCATGGATCATTCACCTGATACTGCTATGTTGATTGCCAACGAGATAACAGAGTATTATGACACCCTCACCAATGCGATACAGAAGCAGCGTGCACGCGAAGGGATGCTCATTGTAAAGGAGGAGTTACGTCAGATGGAGCAGTCGATATGGGATGATGAAGACTCGTTGCGCAAGTTACGTGAGCTTGGTGTACATGACTATGAGCGGCAGGCAGAGATGATCAACCAACAGCTTGCCATCGAAATCGCCCGCAGAAACCAGGTTGGGATTAACGCATTAAATGAGAAGCTGGATCTATTGGCCACATATGGTGGTGCCTACGTTTCGATCAGGGATGCATTGGAGTTTGAAAAGAAAAACCTGAGTAATTTGCGGCGTGCCTATAAAAAAGCGAGGATGGATGCCGAGTCGAATGTGCCACAAAAGTTTGTAATTGACAGGGCCTACCGCGCTGAAAAGAAAGCCTACCCCATCCGTTGGCTTATCGTTGCCGTATCTATGTTTTCAGCAGTACTGCTTACGGTCATCACGCTTATTGTAGTGGAGAACATCACCAGGTTTAACCGGGCCAAAGAGCTGCAAACCGTTCAGGGATAAGGGGCCGTTTATGGTGCTTACCAACACGCAAAAAAGGAACATTGCGCTATGGATTGCTGTTGCATTCATGGCGGTAAACGCTGTATTGATCTCACAAGAGATGTTCTGGTTTACATTGTTCCCTGCCGCGCTGATTGTGTTGGGGCTAATGCTTTTCTCACTAGACAGGGTTTTTCTGATCATCGCCTTTTTCACCCCTTTATCTTTTGAAGTCTTTATCAAGGAGTTGGGTGCCGGAATCGCCTTGCCTACCGA
Organism: Lentimicrobiaceae bacterium; assembly: GCA_007119395.1. GTDB lineage: Bacteria > Bacteroidota > Bacteroidia > Bacteroidales > SKPS01 > SKPS01. The sequence continues at coordinate 16,849 of SKPS01000181.1, read as the reverse complement.
GCCTTTGCTGATTGGTATGCTGGTGATCATCCTCTTTAAAATCTTATATGAAAACCCCTTCCCCAAGGAGGTATGGGTACATCCCATCACCATCATTGTGCTCCTGAATCTGACATGGATGCTGCTAACCAGCATCACCAGTGAGCTTCCCGTTGTGTCATTCAAGTACCTGTTGATGCAGCTATGGTTTATTGTGCCGGCCTATTTGTTTGGCACATTGCTGTTTAAGAAGGAGCGACGCATCAGAGAGTTTTTGCTGTTGTTTATGATTCCTTTGGCCATGGTGGTGATATACACCACATACCAGCACTCTCTCAGGGGTTTTGGCGGTCAGGCGGCCCACTGGGTGATGTACCCTTTCTTTAATGACCACACGGCATATGGTGCGGTGTTGGCGATGTTTCTTCCTGTTGGTATTGTGTTCACATTAGACCACCACTACAACAGAACCACCAGGCTTGCCTTTGCATTGCTCACCGCTATCATCTTTGCAGGGCTTTTGCTCAGTGTAAGTCGCGCAGCATGGTTAAGCACTTTTGCTGCCATGGGATTCTTTGTCATCCTCTATTTTAAAATCCGGTTCAGGACCTTGATGCTTGGCGGTTTGGTTGCTCTTACGCTGCTGTTCGCCTTGCAGGACCGCATCATCTCCAGGATGGAGCGTAACACCCAGGAGTCTGAAGAGACTGATTTTGCCAAACATGCACAAAGCATGTCGAACATCACAACAGATGCATCGAATCTTGAGCGATTGAACCGATGGAGTGCAGCCCAGAGAATGATTCGTGAGAGGCCGGTTTTGGGATGGGGCCCCGGCACCTACCAGTTTGTGTATGCCCCTTTTCAAAAATCCAGAGACCTGACGATCATATCCACCAATTTTGGTGACCAGGGCAATGTGCACAGCGAATACATCGGCCCGATGTGTGATTCTGGTATCCCCGGGACCATCCTCTTCGTGGCTTTAATCATTGGTGTCATCTCGCTCACTTTAAAGCTGCTTCACCATGACCTGCCCAACAGGATTAAATGGTATCTGATGGCAGTTTTTCTTGGTCTGACCACCTATTATGTTCATGGATTTCTCAATAATTTTCTGGATACCGACAAGGCATCGATTCCCTTTTGGGGGTTCACTGCGATCATCGTAGCCATCGATCTTTACCATAAAAGATCTACAGCCACCACCGGATCGGATCGGGCGCAAACAGAGTAGACTGTTAAACAGATCTACTGAGAGGTATGATGTAGCGGGAGCTTACTTAAAGCATGGTAATCAGGCTTGGCAGAAGATGCTTTTTCAGAGTTTCTCAGTAATTTCAGCCAGGATGCCCGGTAGTTGTTTCAACAGTGCGATTTCGCGCATCTTCTCTCTGGCTTCACGCACAGGAATACCAAAGTACACCGTGTCTGCTTTCAGAGATTTGGGTACGCCCGATTTGGCCAGTATTTCAACACCCGATTCAATGACCAGGTCTTTTTGAATGCCCACCTGCCCCCAAATGGTCACGTTGTCCTGGATAACCGTTACCCCGGCGATGCCAACCTGGGAAGCGATCAGACAGTTTTTCCCAATGACGGTATCGTGGCCAATCTGAATCAGGTTGTCAAGCTTGCTGCCATCACCGATGGTAGTATCGCCTGAAACACCACGATCGATGGTGGTTCCACTTCCAATTTCCACATTGTTGCCAATCACCACGCGTCCACATGACTCCATCTTATCAAACCCTTCAGCTCTTTTCTTAAAATAGAACGCATCGCCGCCTATCACTGTATTGGGGTTAATGATGACGTTGTCGCCCAATATGCAATGGTCGTTTATGGTTACATTGGCATGAATCAGGCAATTCTTGCCGATGGTCACATGGTTTCCGACGAACACGCCCGGCTGCAATACGGTCCCTTCTCCGATGGTAGCCGTATCACTGATCATGGCTGTAGAGGGAATAAAAGGGCGGTGCTTCTTCACCAAAGCCACATATGCTGAAAAAGGGTCATCAACCAGCAGCAAAGTCTTTCCTTTGGGTGCCTCTTTGCGTATGTTGATGATGATAACCGATGCCTTCGACTTCAACACCTTATCATAGTACTTAGGGTGATCAACAAAAGTGATGTCACCTTTCTGCACCATGTGAATTTCATTAATTCCGGTAGCAACCAGGTCATGGTCCCCTTCGATTTCTGCCTGAATAAACTGAGCGATCTCACGGACCGGAATGGGAGTGGTAAATTGCATATTGCTCTGTTTTGTTATTCTTTCACCCTTTCAGAATACTCACCTGTACGTGTATCAACCTTGATTTTTTCACCCGGGTTGATGAAAAGCGGAACGTTCACTGTGGCGCCTGTTTCCACAGTGGCAGGCTTCAGCGTATTGGTAGCGGTATCACCTTTCACGCCCGGTTCAGCATAAGTAACCTCCAGGACAACGAATGCAGGCATTTCCGCATACAACGGGCTTTCAGTGTCGGCATGAAAAACAATATCAATCTCCTGACCTTCCAGCAAAAACTGCGGAGCATTTAGCAGATCCTCTTCGATTGGAATCTGTTCATAGGTCTCCTGGTTCATGAAGTGATAACCCGATTCGTCCTTATAGAGATATTGGTACTTTCTTCGCTCTACCCGCTGAATATTGATTTTTGCTCCTGAAGGAAACGTGTTGGCAAGCACTTTGCCGGTTTTGATGTTCTTCAGTTTGGTTCTGATGAATGCAGCCCCTTTCCCGGGTTTAACATGCTGAAATTCAACGATAGTGTATAAATCATTGTTGAATTCAATGCAAAGTCCGTTTTTTATGTCTGCTGTAGATGCCATATATTAGTTCTTGTTGTTGATTGATAATTAATGTTTTAACCGGTCAAATTGTGTTTGCTTCTTCACTTGCTGCCTGATCTCAACTGCCATGTTTGGCTATCCGCCATGAAGCAACACCCATTCCCTGTTTCAAATGGTTTGCAAAAATACCCAATTCCCTCTAAACCTGCAACAAAAAATGAAGTTACCGGTGATTACATGTAGTCAGACTGGCCACTTTTTCGAGTTGACTGAAGAAGCCGGGGAAAGACTTAGAGACCACATCGGGGTTTATGAGCAATACCGGGTGTTTGATTCCTGCGATTGCCCAAGACATTGCGATCCGGTGGTCGTTCATGCTGTTACACAGAAGGGGATTTGGTAAAGGGGAATTGCGGGGCTCTATTAACAATTCATCCCCTTTCAAGTCAACCTGAAAGCCATTTCGTGCGAGTGTTTCCAAAAAGTCGCCCAAGCGGTTTGATTCTTTATAGCGAAGGTGTTTTGGGCAACGTAGCACACCCGATAGATTCAACATGGCCACTGCCATGGCAAAGGTGTTGAACAAGTCGGGGCAATGGGTAAAGTCGGCTTTCACCACCGGATCGGGTGTAGATCGTTTGATGGCCATCAGTCCCTCCGGGTGATTCTGTAGTGTTACACCCAATGGGGCAAACAACTCTTCTGCTATCTCATCGCCCTGGAGCTGGTTTCTGGTTAACCGACGTAGCGGAATGGTTGAGCCCACAGGCATCATCGTTGCAGCTTGCAGCATAAAAGCGGCAGAAGACCAGTCTCGCACCCAAAAAGGCTTCAGATACGGGTAACCGCCGGGCGATATCACCACGCTCTTTGGCTGCAGACTCGCCCTGGCACCGCTTTGCTGCATCATTTTGATCGTCAGCTCAACATATGGCCATGATACGATATCTTCACTCCATTCCACCACCAATTCCCTTCCAAGAAACGGGGCCACCAACAGGCATGCCGAAATGTGCTGGCTGCTCTCCGTGGCTTTCACCCGTAAGGTATCTACAGAGCACCTACCCCCGTTGATCAAAAGTGGGAGGAACCCTTTCTGACCAATCCATTCCAGATCGAACCCGACACTTTTCAGCATCTCTCCCAATTCTGCCACTGGTCTCTGGTGCAGTCTTGGGTCACCTTTGACGATCGCTTTAATTCCGAGAGAAGCAGCCATTACCGCAGCGAAACGTGCCACGGTACCGGCATTATGGCAATCAAGCACAACAGGCTCTCCTGATTGGTCACTTTGGTGATTGGAAAGTTTCTGAAGCACATTGTGCATCAACACCACATCGTCTGCCAAACTGTACGCCGGTAGTTGGGTTAAAGTGCCGTTTTGCAGCAATTCCATGCACAGGTAACGGTTGAGAACGCTCTTGCTCAAAGGAAGATCTATACCGTCAACGACCGGTTGCTTTGGCAAGGGTTCAATCAGTAGCTTTTCAGGCATGATTCATCCTCCTCTCTTCTGAATCAGTTCGTGAAGAAAAACCAATGACCGGGTGATCAGCTCCTGAGAAACAGTTTCGTTAACACGTGGCTCTCCATTTTGGCTGAGCAAGACAGGTTGGATGGCGTCATGTGACCGGTTTTTTTTGTCGTGAAGCATCAGTTGCAAAAGCCGTGCGGGGTCTTCTGTCAGTTCTGGTTGGATGGAGAAGTGTTGCAGGAAAAATTCTGAGACCTTGTTCAGTACACTGCTGTTAAGGTCCAGCGCTTCAACCGATAAATATGTTTCAGCCACAACACCGGCGGCGACTGCTTCCCCGTGTGTGATTCCAAGGTTGTTTTCCAGCGCCAGGGACTCAATGGCATGCCCGACTGTATGTCCGAAGTTCAGCACTTTACGAGGGCCCTTTTCGAAAGGGTCAGCATCCACTATGGCTGTTTTGAACCGAACTGCTTCCTGAATCACACCCGTCAGAGGCTGGGTGTTGTTTGGCTGCAAGGCAGAGATGGCCTGCAGAGAAATGTCAGCCCCAATCATTGCATATTTAAAGAGTTCGCCAAGCCCGGATTTCCAGTGCTGTTGCGGCAGTGTTTGTAAAAACTGCGGAAAGATACCAACAGCCATGGGAGCATGAAAGGTTCCTATCAGGTTTTTTATCGTAAGGTGGTTCACACCGGTTTTACCACCGATGGCGGCATCTGCCTGAGCAATCAGCGTAGTGGGGAGATTCAGGAAGGGGATGCCTCTTTTGTAAACGGATGCCACAAACCCACCCAGGTCACAGACAGTGCCACCTCCAAGGTTTATCAGAACAGTGTTTCTGGTAGCTCCTGTTTGCAAAAGAAACTGAATCATTTCTTGTGACTGGTGCAGTGTTTTGAACTCTTCACCGGCATTCATCACAAACACATTCCACACCAACCCCTTTTCACGGATTATCTCTTGTAGTGCAGGCAAACAGTAATGTGCTGTATTTTGGTCACATAATACCACAACAGATTCACTCTTCCGATCGAAAAAAATATCGCCAAAAAGTGATAAAAATGTTGAAAACTGATCAGAAATGATTATTTTTGACTGCAGATTTTTCACGCGTGTAAAGGTACGGCTTTTCTTGTTTCTTACAATTCATCATTTGCGACCAGTCGCATAGCCAAACCGAAGGCAGCATATTCGAAAATGAATAACAGAATGTTTGACAAAAGGCCAAAGCAAATGCATCTTATTGGATTGCTGAATATTAAAAACCACGGCATGAAAATTGTTTTCTAGAGCAGGTACAATTCAAATGTTGAGAGCCTAGATTTATGACACCAAGACCTAATAAGAGAAGAAGCATTCTAGTGGTTGATGATTTGCGTGAAATCACCAGCCTGATGAGGGTGTTACTTTCGAAGGAGTACGATATTTCGGTTGCTCATGATGGCAGGCAGGCGATGGACTTGCTTGGGCAGGGATACACCCCTGACGCTGTGATCACCGACCTTCGGATGCCAGGTATGGATGGTTATAATTTCATCAAGGTATTGCAGCAAAATGAGACCTTCCAAGACATTCCGGTCATTGTGTTCTCTGTTGTGGATTTGAACAAAGCAGCCAAAAAGCTTGCTCATCAAAAAGTGAGTGCTTACGTACCCAAAACTGTGATGCCTAACAAACTCATTGCTCAACTTAAGCCCTTGTTAAGCGAGGTGACCAACGAAAAGACCTACGTTTCTTAACGTGTTTTTGATTTCCCCTTTATCATTTAGTGACATCCTCCCTTCACACGGTGCATGAAATTCTTGCGATTGCTTTTTTCTCATGAAGAAAGGTTCTGCTGTTTTAAGCTTCAGGAAACTTACATTATCTTTGTCGGGTTCGCAGAACCCTGAAGGTGCTTTCTTTCATGGGCTCTGTATTTCTTAGACTCTTGCACCCAAACACAACCTTGAGAGGCGTCATCTATATGGCAACAATAGTTAGCACAACGTTAGCAAGTTCCTATTCAGGATGGGCAACCATGCTGTTTGCTTTACTGGTGTTGACAGGCATCATCATGTTGGTTTTGTCGATCATTTCGTTTTTAAAGCACCGTGTTTCCGGGGCCCCTGCATATACCGGTTTGTGCTCATCCATGGCACTATACACATTGTTTTATGCGCTTGAAATCACTTCTGCCTCATTAGCCGATGCGTTGATGTGGAGTGCCATACAATACATTGGTATTGCAATGCTACCGGTATATGCTTTGACATTCTGCCTGCAATACACAGGCACTGTCAATAGGCTCAGACCATGGCATTGGCTTGCGTTGTCGGTGATACCGGCAACCATCATTGTTTTGAAGTTTTTTGATGCTGATTTGGGACTTATCTACAACCATGTTGAGGCCGTCAGGGTGCAGGGGTTATTGATTCTGCAGATCACACCCGGGTTTTTTTATTATGTGAACCTGTTCTACATTAACCTGCTGGTGCTCGTGGCATTGATCATTGTTCTTCGGGAGATAAGACGCAGTGTGGTGGGATCTGCAAAGAAGCATTTGCACACCCTGGTGGCTGGTTTGCTCGCTCCGTGGCTCGCACATTTTATCTATATAGCCGGTTTAAGCCCTGCCGGTATTGATCTGGCTCCTTTTGGATTTGCCTTTACCGCTTTGCTGTTTGGACATGCCTTGGTGTTCACAAGAATGTTCGACATGAAGCATCTGTTGTACAACAGGGTTTTTGAAGGCATCAACGATAGTGTTATTTTGGTAGATGATGACCGGAGAATTCTGGATCTGAACCGTATTGCGAGGGATACATTCAGCAACGTGGTAAAACCTGAGCGCGGGATCCCTTTGGAGTCGCTGTTTCATGACAAGACGGTTTGTGATCGTTTCCTCAGCAGGGAAAGTGACTCTGTTCTGTTGGAAATTGAGACCTCCCATGGTCTGCGAACCTACCAGGTTAAACACTCCAGGATCGTTGAGCCATCGTTGCCACTCTATTGCCATATAGTAACCTTTAACGACATTTCAGAAGCGTATGCAGCAGAAACAGCTTTAAAAGAAAAAACCAAAGAGCTGGACGACTTTTTTGCCAGCAGTTTAGACATGCTGTGTGTCTTAGATTTACAGGGGGTTTTTCTACATGCCAATCCTGCATGGGAAAAGGAGCTGGGTTATGCTTATCAGGATCTTTTTATGCAACGTGCGACCGCTTTAATGCCAACTAAGGAACGTGAGAGTTTTCAGAAGTTTTTAGACGATGCTGCCCATGGCATTGAAGACCAGTACCATTTGTGCCGGATTTACTCAAAGGGAGGAGAAGTTCGTTGGTTAGAGTGGCGCTTACGTATGCGTAACACAAGGTGCTATGCATCAGTGCGTGACATTACAGCTTTGGTTGGGGAGCAGGAGTACTTGCGGCAGTTGATTGCTTATTCAGAGGGCTTTCTTCAAACACCCTTTTCGCAGTTTGCCCCTGACATGATCACACGTGCCCTTCTTAAGATGACTGATGCCAGTTTTGTTTCTCTGAATTTACTTGACACTGATGGGCAGCAGTTCCGTGTTTCCGGATGCGTCATGAAGTCAAAAGACCCGGCACTCATTCAGCAGCTTGAAGGGAAGCCGTTCCCGGCAATGGATTATACGAGTTATTTGCAACATGAGCGCATCGGACCCCAGCAATCCCCTCTTGTTTCTGTAATTTCCAATAAAGTTATTGCGCGTTTAGCCAAGTCACATCCATTTTGGCAAAACCTATGTCAGTCAACCGGATTAATCTCTGACGATACTTCTGCTGTTTTGGTTCCTCTTTACACCGACCGTGGGGCGGTCGGTGAAATCGTGTACATTGGTACCGGCAAGATTGTTACCGAGCGGTTGGATCTTACGGGTTTATTTGTGCGTTTGACCTGCCTCTTTCTGGCACGCAGAGAGGCCATTGAGGCCAGCATTTCAGAGCGATTGTACTTTGAAACTCTCTTTGAGAGCTCACCGGGTGGTGTGGTCATTCTGGATGAGAACGACAGGGTGATCCGGTGTAACAAGCAATTTATAAAAATGTTTGGTTACAGCCAATTGGAGGCACAGGGCAGAAGTGTCAATGACTTGATTGTTCCCAAAGAGTTGATCAGTGAGGGTGAACGTATCACTCAGGTTGTTGCGAAAGGGAGGGAGGTCAAACAGGAGACGGTCAGGGTGGATAAACTGGGGCAAAGGATTGATGTTTCCATACTGGGGAAACCTGTTGTGCTGGAAGATGGTCGACGGCTAATTTACGGGATATATATCGATATCACAGAGCAGGTGAGGGTGAAGAACATGTTGATCAGCAGGCAGAAGGAGATAGAACACACGTTAGGTCTTCAAAAGTTAATATCAGAGATTGCTTTAGAGCTCAATACCACTGCACATCTATCTGAACGGATCCACAAGGTGATTGGTTTAATCGGGGAGGCGGTGGATGTGAGTCGGGTATACATTTTCGAGAACAATGATGATCAAGAGAGCACCCGAAACAGTTATGAGTGGTGTGCTTCTCATGCTCAGCCTCAGATAGATCACCTTCAGGATTTGCGATTTTCAGATATACAGTACATCCATCAAAAGCTGGCCGGGGATGGAGAGGTGGTTGTGAACCGGGTTGAGATGGTGGATGAATCAACCCGCCAGTTCATGGTCTCTCAAAGCATCAAAGCCATGGTGATATATCCATTATATGTTAAGCAGCGTTTTTTTGGCTTTATTGGTTATGATGAGTGCAGAAACAGCCGTGAATGGAATACCACAGATCTGGAGATGCTGCGGACCGTTAGTGCGGTTCTCTCCATTGCATTTGAACGGCAGCAGGTTGAACAGGCAGTACAAGAAGAGCGTGACAGGGCCAACAGGGCAAACATTGCCAAGAGTGAGTTTTTGGCCAATATGAGTCATGAGATCCGTACACCCATGAATGCCATTCTGGGGTTTAGTGAGACTTTGCATGATCAATTGGCTGAGAGTGATCATCAGAGCATGCTGCAGTCGGTTTTAACCAGTGGAAGATCGTTGTTGGCTTTGCTAAACGACATTTTGGATCTCTCGAAGATTGAATCTGGTCATATTGACCTTTCTATCAACTCTTTCGATCTGATTTCCTTGATCAGGGAGGTTTTATTGTTGTTCAGTGATCGGGCACGTGACCGGGGGATCAAGGTTGTTTTTAACCCTCCTGATGATTTTCCGGGGAAGATACATCTTGATGAGATCAGGATGAGGCAGGTGCTGTTTAACCTTGTTGGGAATGCTGTGAAGTTCACACACGCCGGTTTTGTGGAAGTTATTGTGGGGGCAACTGAGTGCATACAAGGAGTCTTTAACATAAATATCAGTGTAAAAGATACGGGAATTGGAATATCAAAAGAGCAGTTACCAACCATTTTTGATCCGTTTAAGCAGGTCAGCAGCAAAGCGACCCGCAAGTATGAGGGTACCGGATTAGGGTTATCAATTTCAAAGCGACTTATCGAGAAGATGAATGGCAAGTTGCTGGTTAAAAGCGAAGAGGGCGTAGGGAGTGTTTTCACCATTGTATTGGAGGGGATTGAATGTGCAACTGCTGAAGCCACTGTAGTACAAGGGCAGGATCCTGTGCCAGGGACCTATTTCAAAGACGCTGAAGTGGTTATTATTGATGATGTTGAGAGTAACCTGATGTTGATGGATCGGTTTCTGAAAGGGGTTGGATTTACAACCCGGTTGGCCAGGAATGGAAAAGAGGGCGTTGATTTGATTCGGCAAAGCATTCCCAACATCGTAGTTACAGACATCCGCATGCCTATTATGGATGGTTTTGCGGTTGTGGAGGAGCTGAAGAAATCACCGGAAACCAAAGATATTCCAGTGTTGGCTTGTACAGCGGCTCTCATTGAGTTAAAAGCAAGTGACCAAACACAGTTGTTTGATGGCGTGATTATGAAACCTGTGCTTCGTGAAAACTTACTGAGAGAGCTTGAACGGTTCATGCCAGAAAAGAAAAAGACCTTACATCCTGATTGGGCTTTGAAACAACCTTTTAACATAAAAATGTTTACCCCTCCGCCAGATGATTCTTTATTAATATACAATACACTAAGAGAGCAGTTTCTGCCTGAATGGGAGGACCTGAAGGATCAGTTGGTGCTTTTCCAGATAGAAACATTTGCAAAAAAATTGACATCGCTTGCAAAATCTTTTAACTTTGCCTTTCTGGAGTCGTATGCAACACGATTGTTGAAGGAAGTTCAAGACATCAATCTGGATCAAATCATTCATTTGTTGAGTTTGTTTCCTGAGATTGTTAGCCGGCTACAGATTGATCTAGATAAAAAGAGAGACAATGAGCGCTGAAAAGAGTTTGATTTTGGTTGTTGATGACAACAAAGAGAACCTCAGGGTGGTTAGCAGCCTGTTAAAGACCAAAGGTTACCAAATCGCTTTGTCGCTTAATGCAGACAATGCTTACCAGGTTTTAGAGAGTCATACCGTTGACCTGATCCTTTTGGACATCATGATGCCTGTTGAGGACGGTTACAGTTTCTGTCGAAGGATCAAGCAGGAGGAGCGTTTTCGCGAGATCCCGGTTATCTTTCTTACAGCATTAACGGAGCCGCAAGATTTGGTTACAGGTTTTCAGGCAGGGGGTATTGACTATATCACCAAACCTTTCCGTAAGGAGGAGTTATTTGCCCGGGTAAAGAGTCATGTGGATTTATCGAATGCCAAGCGTGACATCATTCGTCAGGCAGAGGTGATTAAGAAGATCAATCAAACCCGGGATTTGATGTATTCTATCATTTCGCATGACATCAGAAGTCCTTTTGCCAGCATTTCGATGATGGTTTCTATGTTGGCAGAGGGGTATCTTGAGGCTGATTCGGAAGAGTTTCAGGAAATCATCATAAACCTAAACAGAAGCACCAAAGAGACGTACGCTTTACTGGAGAACTTGCTTCAATGGACGAAGACCCAAACGGGGAACCTGGAGTGTCACCCAAAAGAGGTTGATTTGAAATCGGCGCTATCGGAACCTCTCTCTATTGCGCAGATGCGTGCAGACATGAAAAAGATTGCTCTTCACGAGAGCATACCAGAAGGGCTCACTTTGATGATAGACGGCAATATGTTTGGAACCGTTTTACGTAACCTTTTGTCGAATGCGGTAAAGTATACGGAAGAGGGTGGTGAAATAAAGATCATTGCGAAGGATGAAAACGAGAGGGTACTTATAGAAGTGATAGACAATGGTATCGGCATGGATCAGGAGCAGTTGCAAAAACTATTCCGCAAGGATATTTTTCACACTACTACAGGCACCCAAAACGAAAAGGGGAGTGGTTTAGGGTTGCATTTGGTAAAAGAGTTCACAGAGCTAAACGGTGGCACTGTGAGCGTAGAGAGTGAGCTTGGCAAAGGGAGCACTTTTCGTTTAGAATTTCCTAATAAACAAAACACAGATATACAGGAATATCAATAGCATTGGGTGTTTCTGGAGATGTCTGAATAGATAAACGACTATTATGGATGACAAGCAGATGCGTGTTTTGGTGTTGGATGATGATCCGGTCATTCGAAATCTGTTAAAAACGATTTTAAAGGCTCGTGCCAAGGCAGACACAGTTGACAAGCCATCGGCTGCTTATAAGTATTTGCGTGAGCACCCGGTTGATTTGCTCATTACGGATTATATGCTTCCTGAGGAGGATGGTTTGAGTGTTATTCGCCGTGTAAAGGAGGATTTTCCTGACCTGGAGGTCATCATGATTAGTTCAGAGGGAGACATGGACACAGTGATCAAGGCGATGCGAATGGGTGCGGTAGACTATTTCAAGAAGCCATTCAATGCGGCTGATATTTGGATCAGCATAGAACGCACCCGGCGGTTTTCTGAGATGCATGCTGATTTAAATCGTTACAAGCAGCGGAATGAGCAGCTTCGTTCCATCATCAACCAAAAGTCAGGGGAAAAGATCATCGGACAATCAGCCACTACGCAATCGGTGTTATACCAGATGCAGCAGGTAGCACAAACAGATGACACCTCTGTGATGATACTTGGCGAGAGTGGCACTGGCAAAGAACTTGTAGCCAGAGGTATTCACCAATTCAGCAAGAGAAAAAGCGAAGTATTTGGTGCCGTGAACATGTCTGCTATCCCGGACACCCTTTTTGAGAGTGAGTTTTTTGGGCATAAGAAGGGCAGTTTTACTGGTGCTATAGGCGACAAAGCGGGGTGGTTTGAGACGGCAGACAAGGGTACTCTCTTTTTTGATGAGATAGGTGAAATGGGTTTATCGCAGCAGGTAAAGCTACTTAGGGTATTGGAAGACAGGAAGTTTACCAAAGTGGGTTCACAAAAAGAGCAGCAGTTTGATATCAGGATCATATCAGCCACCAACAAAACGGTAGAGGAGATGAGCAGTGGAAAGCAGTTCAGGGCTGATCTGTATTACCGCTTGAGCACTTTTATTATCCAGGTCTCACCATTGCGAGAACGAGCCGAGGATATTCCATTGCTGATGGATCATTTTCTTGAACGGTTCATTCGCAAGATGGGTAAACAGGTTGAAGGCTATCATCCTGATACCTATAAGATGTTGCAGCAGTACCCATTTCCGGGCAACATCAGGGAGTTACGAAATATAGTTGAGCGTGCTGTTATTCTGGGCAGCGGCAAACTGATCACCCCGCAACAGCTTCCGGAGTTTATCAGCAAGACAGAGCCTGTTTCAACCGACGAGAGTTTGCCTACAGCAGAAGAGATTTTTGATTTACAAGAGATCGAGCGTCAAACGATTTTAAGGGCTTTACAAAAAACACAATACAACAAAAACGAAGCAGCAAAGCTACTGAATTTACAGTGGAACGCATTGTACAGACGAATGCAAAAGCATGGAATAGCCGAAAAGGAATAATCATATATAAAAATTAATAACCAGGAGCTATACTATCTCTCTGTTCGGCATTGATCGTTAATTTGTCAGCAGGAAGTGTGTAACCCGATATCTTCTCAAAGAAAAACAACAAACAGCAATAACATGAAAAAAATAGTAGTCATTGATGATGATGTGGTAGTGACCAGTTTATTGTCGACCATGCTAAAGAAGGCGGGATATGATGTCTTCACTGCGTCGAATGGGGAAGTTGGTTTAGAGGAGGTTAAGAGGCAGATGCCGGATTTGGTTATTACCGATTTTGAGATGCCTGTAATGACAGGTTTTGAGCTACTTCAGGTACTAAAGAAAGAGATCCCCGGGATGCCTGTTGTTATGCTGACCTGCCACAGTGATGTATCCTTAACCATTAAGTCGATACAGAGTGGAGCGTATGACTACATTGAGAAGCCGATACAGCCTCAAAAGTTGCTTGAAGTAATCCGCAATGGGATTCAGGTGAGTACCAGACAGGAGCAGATAGAGAAGAAAGTGCCAATCCCTGCGCGCAAGATCATACAGCAGAACATTTTAGTAGGCATTACACCTGAGATCAGGCAAATGGTGAAGCAGGTGGGCCGTATCAGCATGAACAGGATGCATGTCATGTTGCAGGGGGAGGTGGGCACAGGCAAGGGGCAGGTTGCTCAATTAATACATTACAGTGGTATTACGCGTGAGCACCCCTTTGTAACTGTTGACTGTGAAATGTTACATCCAGACACGATTGTATCGGAGCTGCTGGGGAAAGTGTATGAATCGGAAAGCGGTGCCAGGAAGCCTAAGAAGGGGAAGTTGTTACAAGCCGAAGAAGGCACCGTTGTATTGCGATCTATTGAGCGTTTGCCTAAGTCATTTCAACGACATCTGGTAAGGATAGTTGAGAAAAGAGAGGTTGTTCTCAGTGGCAGTTCAGAGCATTTCCCAATGGGGGCGCGCATCATTACCACTTCATTGTACACACCTGAGGATATGCTAAAGAAGGAGTTGGTAATACCTGAGTTATTATATCATTTGAACGTATTTCATCTACACCTGCCTCCATTGCGTCATCGCATCGATGACATCAGTATTCTGGCAGAGTTTTTCATAGAGAAGCACAGCCGCATCATGTCAAAAAAAATATCTGGGATGGAGAGTGGCACCATCGATATTCTAAGGAGTTATGAATGGCCTGGGAATCTTCGGGAGTTTGAAAATGCCATTGCCCAGGCCATCACCTTGTCAAGGGGGGATCTCATCGAGAAGGAGCATATTCAGGAGTACTTACAAGGTTTTTATGTACCGGCAGATGATACCCCCAAGCGGGTATCACTTGAGGAGATAGAGAAGCGGCATATTGTGAGTGTTTTGAGGGAAGTTAACTGGGTGAAGAGTGAGGCCTCGAAGATTCTCCAAATTACCCGTCCAACCCTCAATGCTAAGATTGAGAAGTATAAGCTAAAGCCATAGCTTCGGTGAAAAAACGCAAAAAAAATTTTGGTGTATTTGAAAAAAGGCTATTTTTGCAGTCTAGAATTTTTGCAATGCGGAAATAGCTCAGTTGGTAGAGCACGACCTTGCCAAGGTCGGGGTCGCGGGTTCGAGTCCCGTTTTCCGCTCCAATAGAGAAAGATCCCGTTTACGGGATTTTTTTTCATGTTCAGTAACACAAAACAGCGTTTGCCCGGATGGCGGAATTGGTAGACGCGTTGGACTTAAAATCCAATGGACATTGAGTCCGTGCCGGTTCGATCCCGGCTCCGGGTACACAAGCTGTTCTGGTTGCTGAAGCACGATGATTCCCACCTTGTTTTTTTCACCCCACGTAAAATGCTTTTCCTATCTTTATGCCCTCATTCCTGCCAATAGCAAAAGGTTAGGGGATGGCTCCGTTTAACGTGATACCAATAGATGACCATGACAATCAGAAAGATGTTTATCACCGTGATGCTTTTAACAGGCCTCACAATGTTTCAGGCGCATGCCCATGAGAGCAACCGGCACATTGTGTACACCTTGCATGGAGTGCAAGATACCATGGCCTGGCTTTGCGAGGTGGTTGGTCGTGAGGTGGTGGCCATCGATTCAGCCAAAGTGCAAGAGTACACAGCATCGTTTACCATTGAAGATGAGCTCCCTGATGGTGTATATAAGATTGTTTTCAATGACACGTTGTTTACCGACATTATTGTAACTGAAGAGGAGATACACCTGGAGTCACGATTGCCCGATATTGTTGGCAACATGCAGGTGCACGAATCAATTGAGAACCGGTTGTTGTTTGGTTACTGGCAGTACTATTTTAAGCTGCAAGACACGTTGGATGCAGTGATACAGCGAGGCAGGGAGCTCTATTACGCATCACAGGGGCAGCCCAGCCGGGCACTCGATGCTCTTCAGGCAAGAGCTGACCAACTCGAACAACGCAAAACAGATTATATACAGGAGATGAAAAAGGCCTACCCAGACCGTTTTGCCCCAAGACTGATCTGGTCATACCAACCACCCGACTATCATCAATATTTGTTACAGGGGGGAGAGCCATACGAAAACGAGCAAGCGTTTTATAGGCAACATTTTTTCGACAGGATCGATTTCAGTGACCCACGGATGATCCATACAGAAGTATTGTTTGTGATGGTCAACGATTATCTGCGAAGCTTCAGTCAGCCGGCCAATAGCAAGAACTATATTGAGCTTACCGGAACCATTCTGGAAAAGGCGGAGGCACATCCTGCTGTATACCAGTTTTGTCTCGATCTACTGATCAGGAATTTTGAAGCAAGTATATGGGAGTCTGTGTTTTTATACCTTGTAAAGGAGCACTATGTGCATGCTCCCTTAGCCAACGAGGCATTACGAGAGTTATACAGCCGGCGGGCAGAGGCGATCCGTCGGACTTCCACGGGGAGCAAGATTCCGGAAATCTGTGGTACCCAGCCCACCGGGGATCGTCATTGTTTGTATGATCATTTAGGGAAGCGCACACTGGTGATGATCTGGAGCTTAGGGTGCGAGCAATGCGAGTCGATGTTGGAAGGGGTTGGCAACATCAGCAGGGAGTATGCCGAGAAAGGGCTGAAGGTGTTCTCATTCGCTTTGGCCGAGGATCGTGATTCATTGGCTCATGCGATGAGCAAATATGGTATTGACTGGACTAATGTTTCTGACTACAAGGGTTTTACCTCTGAGATCATTGACGAGTTCAATATTTCTGTTACACCGGTCTTCTTTTTACTGGATGAGCAGGGGGTTATAACAGATAAGCCCACAAACATACCTGTTATTTATGCGAATCTGGTTGTTCGTTTCCGCAATCATTAGTATCCTGTTTTATCGAGAATATGGGCAGTTGCCCCGAGGTTTTTTCTGATATACTCTTTGGCGGCCTCAGCGGCTTTCTGGTGAAACTGTTGATCTGACAACAGTTTGGTGATGATTTCCGACAGTTCTCCGGTGTTGTTCACAGCGAACCCCCCTCCTACCCTTTTCAGTTCATGGGCTTCTCTGAAAGCTTTGTGGTTAGGCCCAAAGACCACGGGGCAACCATACACGGCAGCTTCGGGCAGGTTATGGATCCCTTTGCTAAACCCACCACCAACATATGCCAGTTTAGCAAACCGGTAGATTTTGCTCAGCATACCGATTGAGTCAACCACCAGCACCCTG
>SKPS01000258.1 GCA_007119395.1 Lentimicrobiaceae bacterium | reverse complement strand
TTACAGGCAGCGTATATCAATCCTCAGTAACCACAAATTCTCTTTAGCAGAAAACGGCATGGTGTTAAACCCTACCGCTTGGGTGGTTTATACCCACGCTGCTTGACCGCCTCATCGATCCGTTTCTGAAACCCCGATTTCTTTTTAGGCTTTTTCTTGTTAGCCTGGATCTTTGCACGCAGCTTGTCTTCATCCACGAAGCGGCGCATGATAAACATCTGTGCAAAGGTGATAAGGTTTGCCAGGAAATAGTAGTAGCTGAGACCTGAGGCGTAATTGTTGAAAATCCCCAGGAACATCACCGGCATGATGTAGAGCATCATTTTCATCCCGGGCATCTGGGCTGAACCGGCCATCATCTGGGTGTTCATTTTGGTGTAGAGGATCATCGAGGCTGTCATCAGCAGCGTGAAGAGGCTTACGTGTGATCCGTAGAACGGAATGTTAAACCCGAGTTCCAGAATGGAGTCGTATGAAGAGAGGTCATCAGCCCACAGAAAGGCTTGTTGCCGCAACTCGAAGGAGGCCGGGAAGAACCTGAACATAGCCAGGATAATTGGCAACTGCAGCAGCATCGGCACACAACCGGCCATGGGGTTTACCCCGGCTGACCGGTACAAGGCCATCACCGCCTGCTGTTTTTTCATGGCGTCTTCCTTTTTCGGAAACTTTGCATTGATCTCATCCACTTCAGGCTTCAACACCCTCATTTTGGCCGAAGAGATATACATTTTATAGGCGATGGGGAACAGCACCAGTTTGAGCAAAATGGTGAGGATCAGGATAATCATACCGTAACCCATACCTGTGGTTTCCAGCCAGTTAAAAACAGGAATCACAGCGCCACGGTTGATCCATTGCATCAGGAAGAAAGACCATCCCAGCGGTATTTGCCGTTCCAGTGCCAGGTCAAACTCTCTGAGCAGGGAATATCTGTTGGGCCCAAAATAGAAAGAAAGGCTGATACTGCTTGTATCTCCACTTCGGTAAGGAACACCCAGCAGAGCCTCCATGGTTCGAAGGTAACGCTCATCCTGCAAATCCTCACGTGTCATCACACGCCCTTCACCCCGCGTAAAATAGTCGTCGGCAATCAATACAGACGTGAAGAAAGCCTGTTTGAAGGAGAGCCATTTCATGCGGGTAGGCACAGCAAAATCATCGGTTCTGGTTTCAGAAAGCGATCCAACCGACCCATCGAGTTCACTGTAATAGATTGTGGAACCGTTCATCGGGTTCACCGACTTCTCCTGTCGCCTTAGATTGGCACCCCACGACAAATCCATCTGCTCTGTTTGTGGCGCCACCAAGTCATCCATCTCGTGAAAGAAAATCCTGAAACCCACTTGATGACTTTCAGCTTGCAGCGTATACACAAACTCAATGTAGGGATTCCTTCCCGTCACGGAGTCGGGCGCATCATAGGCGTACAACCGCATACCAAACCGCAACCGTTCACCTTGCATCACCAGGCGACTGCTGTCTGTTGAAACCGGATCATAAAAAATCGGTTCAAAGTAGTGATCGCGGGTCTCTTTCCTGTGCCTTCCCACGAAAAAGCCGAGAGAGAAGTCGGTACCATCCTCCATGAAAAGGATCAGCGGGAGCGAATCATAGGTAACATATTCTGGAAGCTCCACCTGCACTGGGTTTCCACCACGGGATGAGATCTTCAGTCTTACCTGATCGTTCTCGATAAAATAGTGTGTAGCCTCCCCTGCTATTGCATGCCCGAAAGGCCCGGATGGCAGCACGGGTGCCGCTTCATCGTGACTGTCCATTACATCCACAACATCCGTTGGAGCAGCTTCAGCGGCCGGAGCCACACCTTCCGGCACTGTATCGGCAACAGACAGGTCTACAGAGTCCCTGAGCGCCTGCAGCCTCTGAACCTCCATGATGGAATCGTGAATGCGCTTACGCTCCGCCAACTCCTCAGGCGAAGGTTGCATGATGTACATATATCCCACCAAAATGCCAAAGATCAGTACCAGACCAATTACGGTATTCTTGTTCATTATCTT
Organism: Lentimicrobiaceae bacterium; assembly: GCA_007119395.1. Taxonomy (GTDB): domain Bacteria; phylum Bacteroidota; class Bacteroidia; order Bacteroidales; family SKPS01; genus SKPS01. The sequence goes on along the minus strand of SKPS01000258.1, from coordinate 1,236 downwards.
ATTGAAATTGTGCGTATTCTGTAAAAATATTACTGCTTATTAATCGTATTTCTTTCGATGACATCACTGCGCCTGTTGCTTGTTACTGTGCCGAAGGGCTGCCTGGATAAAGGAGGTAAAAAGAGGGTGTGGTGATGCTACGGTGCTTTTGTACTCAGGGTGGAACTGCACTCCGGTAAACCAGGGATGGTCCGGAAACTCCATGATCTCAACCAGCTTTTGGGTTGGATTGATACCGGCAGCCACCATTCCACCATTGGAAAAAGCCTCAAAGTAGCTGTTGTTGAACTCATACCTGTGCCGATGCCGCTCTACCACTGTATCGGTCTGGTATGCTTCCCGGGAGTGGGTTTCTTTCAACAGATCACAAGGGTATGCACCCAACCGCATCGTGCCCCCCATCCCCTCTACACGCTTTTGCTCCTCCATCAGGTCAATCACCGGATGAGGTGTGTCAGGATCCATCTCAACGGAATGAGCCCCTTCAAGCTGAAGTACATTGCGTGCAAATTCAATCACGGCACATTGCATGCCCAAACAGATACCAAAAAACGGGATACGGTTCACACGTGCATAACGAATCGCTTCAATCTTCCCTTCAATGCCACGGTTACCAAAACCGGGAGCCACCACCACGCCGTCAAGGTTTCCCAACATCGACTCAACGGATGCTGCCGTAACCTCTTCAGAATGAATCATGCGGATATTCACCTTTAACTCATTGCTTACTCCTGCATGCTGCAAAGCCTCTATGATCGACTTATAAGAGTCTTTCAATTCAACATATTTGCCAACAAGACCCACCGTCACCTCCCCTTTCGGATTGCGCATCTGCGACAGGAAGGTCTCCCACTTCGAAAGGTCGGGCTCCCCTTCGATCGGAATCAGCATTTTTTTCAACACCTCCTGGTCAAGACGCTCTTCACGCATTAGAACAGGTACATTGTAAATAGAGTCTGTATCAATGGATTCGATCACTGAAGCAGGATCCACATTGCAGAATAAAGCGATCTTACTTTTCAGGTTTTCGTTCAGCGGATGTTCGGTGCGGCACACCAACAGGTCGGGCTGCACACCCAATTCAAGCAACGCTTTTACAGAGTGTTGGGTAGGCTTTGTTTTCAGCTCACCGGCAGCAGCCAGATAAGGCACCAACGTAAGGTGTATCACCATGGTCTTTTTGCCCAGCTCCCACTTCATCTGCCTGACAGCCTCAATGTAGGGCAACGATTCAAT
>SKPS01000202.1 GCA_007119395.1 Lentimicrobiaceae bacterium | reverse complement strand
GGCGGGTTTGAACTCACCTTCAAACAGAGCAAAAAATGCAGAACCACTGCCTGACATCTGTGCATAGAGTGCCCCCTTTTCGTAAAAAACTTGCTTAATATGAGCTGCTTCGGGGAATTGGTCTAACACCATCTCTTCAAAATCATTGAACACAGTGTCTTTCCAATGGCTTACTGGCAAAGCAAGCAGCTTTTTTAGCGGGGTACGTTGGCTGTTGGGCTTCACATGTTGATATGCCATGGCTGTAGAGACCTTGAAAGAAGGCTTGACAACCACCAGGCGTAATCCTGAAATCTGCACTTCCAATGGCGTCAAGACCTCCCCACGTCCCGTTGCCAATGCAATCCTGGTGCGTATGAAAAAGGGGCAATCACTGCCGGCATGCAGCGCGTTCTCTTCCAGCTCTTCCGTAGTAAGGCCCAATGAGAAAAGCTCGTTCAGCATCCGAACAGTAAACGCAGCATCTGCCGAACCTCCACCCAGTCCGGCACCAACCGGTATCTTCTTGTGAAGATGGATCCGAACCCCGGGAATGCCATAGCGCGCTCGCATCGCCCGCCAAACGTGCACACAAAGGTTTTCCTCAGGTTTGCTGTCAACAGTCAACCCTGATGAAGTGAACACAACAGAGTCATCAGAGGATGGAATGACCTCCAGAATATCGTTCAAAGGAATAGGAACCATCAAGGTCTCAATGTCGTGATAACCGTCAGCACGACGTGCCAACACATGCAGACCAATGTTTATTTTTGCGTTTGGATATGTGATCACGAGCAACTTTTTTTGAACAAAAGTAAAAACTATGTCGATGCTGGAGATCCCAATGGTAAACTTTTTCTATATTTGCTCAAATCAATTTTGGTTCTATGCCGATTATCAATGCAGTGATAGCGTGGTTTATGAAGAAGAGGATACATCAGATTGAACTCTTTCTGAAGTATCCCTGTGAGGTTCAAATGGAGTGGTTCAAGAAGCTTATTGCAAAAGCTGCTGATACTGAATGGGGCAACAATTATGACTACGCTTCGATCAGCACTCCTGACCAATTCAGGGAACGAGTGCCTGTACAGGAGTATAATGACATCCGACCCTATGTTGAGCGGCTGAGAAAAGGGGAGAACAATTTGCTGTGGCCAACACAGATCAAGTGGTTTGCCAAGTCAAGCGGTACCACTGGTGACAAAAGCAAGTACATCCCTGTGAGCGCAGAAACCCTCGAAGAGTGTCATTATAAAGGAGGGAAGGATTTGCTCTCTATGTATTGCAACAACAACCCTGACACCAGAATTTTCGACGGGCGTTCATTGGGACTGGGAGGGTCACATGACTACAGCTCCGATAAACCCGGGCCTTTTCACGGTGATGTGTCTGCTGTATTGATGCAAAACCTTCCACTTTGGGCAGAATTGATCAGAACCCCTGACTTATCAACAGCCTTAATGGATGATTGGGAAAAGAAGCTCGACAAAATGGCGCACATCACCAGCCGTGAGAACGTTACATCCATCTCCGGAGTGCCAAGCTGGATGCTGCTGTTGCTCCAAAAAGTACTCGCACTGAACAACAAAAGCAACATCGAAGAGGTGTGGCCAAACCTGGAACTCTTCACACATGGCGGTGTGAACTTTGCCCCTTACAGAGAGAAGTTTCAGGCCATATGCCCTCCTGATCTGAACTACCTGGAAACATACAACGCCTCTGAAGGGTTCTTCGGAATCCAAGACAGAAGTGGAGCAGACGATATGTTGCTCATGCTCGATTACGGAATCTTTTACGAGTTTTTACCCTATCAGGGTGCCTCCACCAACAACCCCAAAACACTCCTGCTCGACGAAGTGGAAACAAATACACCTTATACTCTTATTATTAGCACCAATTCAGGGTTATGGCGTTATGTGATCGGAGATGTTATCACCTTTACTTCAACCAACCCTTACAGAATAAAGATCGTGGGCAGGACCCGTAGCTTCATCAATGCGTTTGGTGAAGAACTGATCGTGGAAAACGCTGAAAAGGCAATTGAAGATGCCTGCAAAAAAACCAACTCCCTTATCAATGAATTTACTGCTGCACCCATTTACCTTAATGGCACAGATGCGGGTGCACATGAGTGGTTACTGGAGTTTGACAAACCGCCGGAAGACATAAACTATTTCGCTGAAATACTCGACAACAACCTGAAGGCTTTGAATTCAGACTATGAAGCCAAAAGGTACAAAGACATGGTGCTGGCCAGTCCGAAAATCGTACTCCTGCCCAAAGGCACCTTCTATCAATGGATGAAATCAAAGGGGCGCCTCGGCGGGCAATATAAAGTACCCCGTCTGAACAACGACAGAACCCATGTGGATGAAATTTTGGACATTATCGGCTAAAACAGCTGCCTTGATTGTACTTACTGCCTCAGTGATCGCACCAAATAGCAGTGGAGTGGTTACCATACAGGCTGCTAATGACGCATTTGCCACCGATCACTTGGGCAACGTATATGCCTCTCGAACCAACACCATCACAAAATACAACAGCAACGGGCAACAAACAGGGGTGTTTACCAAATCACGTTATGACATGTTTCATGATGTTGACCCCTCCGACCCGTTCAAAGTGCTGCTCTTTAATAAAACTTCTGCTGAAATCCTTCGCCTCGACAACAAAATGGCGATGCATGGAGAACCGCTCTCCCTGTTTTCACTCGGACTGCCTAACCCCACCAACGTATGCAACTCCTGGGATGATGGGGTCTGGATCTATGATCAGTCGCTGCATGAACTGATTAGGATTAACAACCAGGGCATGATAGACCAACGATCAGGTAATCTGGGGCAACTGATGCCGGAAAACACTGAGATCTCTATGATCAGAGAAAAAAACTTCCTGCTATATGTGGCAGCACCAGCGAAAGGATTATTCGTCTTTGACCGGTATGCCAACCACATACGAACCATACCTGAAAAAGGGATCCGCTCTTTTCAAGCCATGTCAAATATGATCATCTTCTGCAGAAAAGGGGAAGTCCACAGCCTCCATACAAGAACAGCACAAACCAAGGTGTTGCACGTACCGGGCAACACCAACAAATGCCTCGATGCCAGAATTGAAGGCAGACTGATCTTCATCAGAACCAAAGATGCAATATCCATACATCCTCACAACTTCAACCTATGAAAAGTCCTTGCCACATTGCAGTTGCCGGAAACATCGGCTCCGGAAAAACAACACTGACCAGAATGCTTGCCAAACACTTTAAGTGGGAGCCACATTACGAAGATGTTGACAACAACCCTTATCTTGAGCACTTCTACGAAGACATGCGCAGGTGGTCCTTTAACCTGCAAATATATTTCCTTACCCAGCGCTTCAAACAAATCATCGAGATTCGGAAAGGGAAAAAGAACGTGATTCAAGACAGAACCATTTACGAAGATGCCTACATCTTCGCGCCAAGCCTTCATGAAATGGGGCTGATGCGAACCCAGGATTTCGATAGCTACCGTGGCCTCTTCGACCTCGTGAACCAGTTTATTGAACCACCCGACCTGCTGATCTACCTGAGGGCAAGTGTGCCCACCCTTGTAAGACAAATCCAGTCAAGAGGAAGAGAGTATGAAAGCTCGATCAGAATCGACTACCTGAAAAGTCTGAATGAGAAATACGAGAAGTGGATTGAATCGTATGATGCCGGCAAAATGATCGTGTTTGAAGTTGACCACCTGGATGTTCCGGGTAAGCCCGAAGACATGCGCGTGGTCATCGAAAAAATACAATCGAACCTATACGGACTCTTTGAATGAAACAACCTGAAAACAAGATCCTCGGTGTCATCCCGGCCCGATACCCATCTGTAAGATTCCCGGGCAAGCCTCTCGCTGATGTGGCCGGCAAAAGCATGATCCAGAGAGTGTATCAACAAGCCCTCAAAGCGAAATGGCTCAACAGGGTAGTGGTAGCAACCGATGATAAAAGGATTTATGACCATGTGAAGGGTTTCGGGGGCCACGTGGTGATGACCTCCGCCACCCATAAAACCGGAACAGAAAGGTGTGCCGAAGTCTCTGCAATGCCCGCCATGAAGGAGTACAATGTAGTGATCAACATACAAGGAGACGAACCGCTGATTGACCCCGGACAAATTGACCTGTTGGCCGCTATCTTCCTGAATCATTCGCCTGAGATCGCTACCTTGGTACGACCCGTCAGTAACCATAGTGACCTCTCAAACCCAAACATCGTGAAAGTGGTGATCGCACAAAACGGTGATGCCCTCTACTTCTCCAGATCACCCATCCCATACATCAGACCCGATTTGGATCCGGAACGCCTTAAAAACCTGGTACGTTATCACCATATCGGCATCTATGGATATACACAAAGTGCCCTGCAAAAGATCGCGGCATTGGAGCCCTCGCCCTGCGAAATAGCCGAGTCTCTGGAACAGTTGCGGTGGCTCGAAAACGGCTTCCGTATCGCTACCGATGTGTCTACCCACATTTCTTATAGTATTGACACACCTGATGACCTCGTTAAGGTGAATGAACTCCTTAAACAACATCCTGATTCATAGCAAATCAATCGCATCAACCATAAAAAACAACTGATCATGAACATCTCTGAACACCTTAAGCATCTTCTTGTCCAAAACGGCAGAGCCATCCTGCCGGGATTCGGCGAATTTACCACCACCTCACCAGCCGACCAGGCACAAACAAGTGACTCTCTCACACCTCCGTTTCAAACGGTAGACTTTAACCCTGCGACCAAAGCGAATGATTATGTGCTGGCAAGGTTTGTGGCTGAACAAGAGGGCGTCTCCATATCTGAAGGCAACCAGTTGATTCAGGAGTATGTAAACCACCTTCTTGAAGAGCTTGAACGTCAACAACACATTACGCTGCCCGGCATCGGAACTTGTCGGATGGATGATCCGTCTGGCAACATACGCTTCGAGCCCGATGCAGAAACAAACTTCGATGCAAGCGCTTTTGGACTGGAGCCGGTTAAGGTTGATATAACGCCCCAATCCGAACCGGAAAAGGCGACACCGGAACCTGTTCCAGTACAAACTGAAGAAACAGCAAAAGATACTAAACCAATTTCCGCGGAAGCGGAAGAAGAAGAGACACCGGTAGTTGATCAGGAACCCGTTGATGAAGAGCCGGGGTATTCTCCAGACGCTGAGACCACATCAGAAGATCAACCGCCTCCTGTTGCCGAGGAGGGAAAGGCAGCCCCACCCCGAAGGAAGCGAAAGGGGATATACATCGTGCTTATTTTGCTGGCTGCCCTGTTTACCACACTCGCTGTATGGGTCTATCTGCAGCCCGATAAAGCCAATGAGTTGTTGAACAACTGGTCGCAAAAGGTCAAAGAATGGACGGGCCCCAAAGACCGCCTCCCGGAGGAGCCGGCGGTACCACCCACTGACGACATCGCACCAGAAAAGACTGATGAGGCTCTCGTTCCGGAAGATACAACCAGTGTTGACGCCGACACAACGGATCAGCACAAAGAATGGAAAGCAGATCCTTACAAAAAGGAACCCACCACGACGGTTGTAACAGGTGATTATGTGATCATTGCAGGTGCTTTCTCCAGAAAAGAGAATGCCGAACAGATGGTTGCCAGATTGATCTCCGAAGGGTTCCCGAATGCAACCATCGATGGTCAAACCGGAACCGGGCTTTGGAGAGTTGCAGCAGGTACTTATCAAACCGAAGCAGAGGCATCGCAAACCATTAGAAATGCCCAATCAGATAACAAACTGTCCAATGCATGGGTCTCTAAACGGAAAACCAACTAACAAGTCAGCAACCGGTGCCGGGAAGGGAAGCCCATTGGGCTCAACTCGATGGATCGTCACCTTTCTATTGGCGGTTTCTATACAGCTGTCATCTGTGCACTCCGCTGTATACGAACTGCCTGATATATCGAATACAATAATCTCTGACCCATCGAATAATTCTGCCGATCAGGATCAATGCGCCCATCATAGATCTTTTATCCTGCCGGGAAGACCATACCTTCCTCGAATGGCTTTCCTGCTTACTGGTGGACACTCGAGATATCAAGAGACTGCAAGCAAGGTCGATCAATCGCTGACTGTACACCCGTTAATAGATATACTACCGGATCAGTTGCCAATCCACCAACTGAAAATGCCCGATAAAGTGAATTTTTGTGTCTATACCAATGAAGACAGCATTCTTTGTGTGTCAAACTGCATTATGCATCAACAATCACCTAAAAAAACAGAACGAGGATGGATTAATTATCTCCTCGGCAATTTTCTAATGGGTGATGGCCCTGAAAACATCTTCTTCCCGCACGGCTCAGCCCCTTCATCGTTCATGAAAAACAGCCTCCTTGTCAGAAAAACACTCCGCCAATACTTTGACCAGCAGCCTATTCCTGCTGATTCGACCTGGACTGCATATCCCAGGTTCGGACTACCGGAACTGATTAATACCCTTAGGCAGCCCCTCTCCCTCAGACATTTCATCGGGTCTGCTGAAATCAGAATAAACCAACGCAGTGATACAACCATTCAACTGACCATCATCAATGTTACCAGTATCACATCATCCGATATCACCAGGCACTTTCGGCCAGAAAGGAGATGGCCCGCCTCTGTCCCAAGGAGTCACCAGGGGCAACCCTTGTCAAACACATGCCAGGTGTTCCAAATCATACTGTGTAATGAAGAGGAAAGATCGATCTCTGGATTACCATAGATGTTCTTGTTCTGTTTTATTCAGAATGTAAAACACCTTAACTATCTTTGCCCAATCGTTTATCTATTCAGGTTATCCCCTTGTAACATGAGCAAGAAAAACAAACTGGCCAGATTTGCCGAAAACAAAACTTTCCCACACCTCTTTCAGGTCTCATGGGAACAAATCAGCAACGGCCCCTTCACGATGAGGGGGCAATGGCGGGAACAGTTTTTCAGAAACAATCACCCCATTGTACTGGAATTGGGTTGCGGCAAAGGAGAGTATACGGTAGGACTGGCACAAGCCTCTCCTGACTTCAACTATATTGGTATTGACATCAAAGGTGCCCGGTTGTGGCGCGGTTGCAAAACCATTCAAGAACAGAACATCACCAATGCGGCTTTTATCAGAACAAAAATTCAACACCTGGAACACTTCTTTGCAAAAGATGAAGTGCAGGAGATCTGGATCACCTTCCCTGATCCTCAACCCAGATCATCCAAGGAAAACAAAAGACTCACCTCGCCTGTGTTTCTTAGCAGGTACCGAAACATCCTCTCGGAAAACGGTATAATCCATCTCAAAACAGATGACACCGCCTTGTACGAATACTCCTTGGAGGTCTTCGAAAACGAGAACATCCGGGTGCTGGAAAACTATTCCGACCTATACAACAGCGACTGCTGCGGAAAAGCGGTGGAGATTTCCACCTTCTACGAGAAAATCTGGCGCAGTCAGGGAGCTGCCATAAAATACATCAGGGGTCAATTCGCAGGCAGCAATGGATGATTTTTTCGCCCGTGTATATGAGGTTGTAAAGCAAATACCCTACGGAAGGGTAACAACCTACGGTGCGATCGCGGCGTACCTTTCGGCAAAAAAAGCGGCACGAATGGTTGGGTGGGCTATGAATGCATCGCACCTCCAACCGGGAATCCCGGCACACAGAGTGGTTAACAGAAACGGCAAACTAACCGGAAAAATGCACTTCGGCAGCCCCGATCTAATGCAACAAATTCTCGAAAACGAAGGTGTCAAAGTGACCGATGATGCCATCACAAATTTTTCCCGCCATTTTTGGGATCCGGCCATCGAGCTAACAATGCAGACAGGCAACGGAACTGACTAAAAAGCAGGAAAAAAATTTCGCCATGTAAAAGGCTCTTTTTATCTTTGCCCCAACATCACACCAATCACCTTGCGCAAATGAACCTCAACAAGATAATCAATGCCAAGAAACTGGTCTCGCTGTTTATTGCCGCAGCCCTGCGGTATATGAATATCAAAAAACGTGATGTATTCAGACCATCAGCCTGAATACATACCCCGACACACCGGAATGAACAATCGAATGTCAATTTAATTTAACACGTTTTTTATGAAACTTCCATTTGCAGAATCTTATAAAATCAAGATGGTTGAAACCATCAAACCCTCTTCTCGCGATGAGAGAGAGAAATGGATCCGTGAAGCCGGATACAATTTGTTTAATTTACGCAGTGAGCAAGTGTTTATAGACCTGCTGACCGATTCCGGCACAGGAGCTATGTCAGACAAACAATGGTCAGCTATGATGCTGGGTGATGAGAGCTATGCTGGCGCCTCCTCATACTACAAGATGAAAGAGGCCATCAAAGACGTTACCGGGTTTGATCATTTTCTCCCTACCCACCAGGGAAGGGCCGCAGAAAATGTTTTGTTCTCTGCCATGATCAAAGAAGGGGACGTGGTTCCCGGAAATGCACACTTTGACACAACCAAAGGCCATATCGAATACAGAAAGGCATCTGCCATTGACTGCACCATCAACGAAGCATTTGATACCTCCGTCTATCACCCGTTCAAAGGAAATGTGGACCTGAATAAGCTGGAGACCGTATTCAAAGAGAATCCGCGCGAAAAAATACCGATGGTGGTTGTAACCATCACATGCAACACCGCCGGAGGCCAGCCTGTATCAATGGAAAACATGAGAGAGGTGAAAAACCTCGCACAGAAATACGGTGTGCCCGTGATTTTTGACTCAGCGCGATTTGCCGAAAACGCCTACTTTATCAAAGAGAGAGAAGAGGGCTATGAAAACAAAGAGATTCGCGAAATCGTACGTGAAATGTTTTCTTATGCTGATGGCATGACCATGAGCAGTAAGAAAGATGCCATTGTAAACATGGGGGGGTTTATTGCATTGAATGATGCTGAACTGTTCCGCAAAGCCTCCGTTTTCAATATTATATTTGAAGGCTTTATTACCTACGGAGGCATGTCAGGCAGAGACATGAATGCCCTGGCCGAAGGCTTGTATGAAGGCACTGAATACGATTACCTGAACACCCGTGTAAGTCAGGTTGCCTTTCTGGGAGGAAAACTAAAGGAGTTTGGTGTGCCTGTGCAGGAACCTTTTGGCGGCCACGCCATTTTTGTAGATGCCAGGAAGGTGTTGCCCCATATACCCAAAGAGCAGTTTCAGGCCCAAACACTTGCAATCGAACTATACCTGGAAGGGGGCGTGAGAGGTGTGGAGATCGGAACTCTGCTTGCCGACCGTGACCCGGTTACCAGAGAAAACAGATACCCGGCACTCGAACTCCTGAGACTCACTGTGCCAAGAAGAGTATACACCAACAACCATATGCTCTACGTAGCAACAGCCCTGGGCAATGTGGTGGAACGCAGGAACGAAATCAAAACCGGGTATACAATCGAATATGAAGCACCCATCATGCGGCACTTCACTGTGAAACTGAATAAAATATAGTTCCTGCTAAATTCCTTTTTCAACATTAAAGCACACTACGGCTTATGATGAGTTTCGCCTCAATAACGATTGCCTTGCTGCTCTTCAATGCCGTAACTGCATTATCGTTTACCAATATCTATCTGAGAGGACCATGGATCCGACGATCCATGGTTGTCTCGGTTTATTTTGTGTTGATCAATTTAGCCATGGGCATTACCGGCTTTCTGGCCGGTGAAGTGATGGCTGAAAGAATGGCAGAAAACGCTGTGGCCGCCGGTGGAGCACTTGCTATCGTAGCCGGACTGAAACGGGTTATCAAAGGGTGGAAAACAAAAGTTTCCGACAGGTTTTTTGATATTACCAAACCCAAAACCCTGGCAGGACTAATGCTCGCACTCAATATAGACACCCTCCTTCTGGGTCTCGCCATAGCCATGATCTCTACGCTCACTGCCGGACTTGCCGTCACTATGCTGGTAACCTCCTGCTTCGCAGGAATATCCATCGCAATGTTGCTCCTCGCAAAATCCCCAATGATCGCCTCAAATTTTTCCGAGATTGTGGCGGGCATTACCCTGGTAGTTCTGGGAATTGTGGCTTTCTTCTGAAAAAACCTTGACATCTCTCGGTTAAAGCATATCCCTGAAATCGCTCTTACGGGTAAGCTTCAAATCCTGCAACACAGGTGATTTCACCCGCAATGTCATCATGTAACTTTTTCGTGGACCCGTCGGTATCCAGTCAATACTCAAATCCCAGCAGTGGAGATCCCTCCACAAACGCAGCCGCGTGAACGAAAGATCCAAGCCCTGTATGTCAATATTGGTCTCCAGCTCTATCTTCCATTTCGGCGTCAGGTTAAAGTCGCCACGTACACCCAGGGTCTGAATGATCTCACGATCTCTCTCACCCGGAGTGGGCGTAAGAATAGAAGAATACTTAAAACTGTAGTTGAAAGAGAAACTCCAGGGATTGTCCCAATCAATATACGAATCGGGCGATCGCCGTATATCATCCAACTCCTGCTCCGTACCATAATCACTCTCTGCCGTCTCAGCACCACCCTCTTTTGAACTCAACCGATATGAGACATTGAACCCCATTTCGCTACTGGTGCGACGAAAAAAACGCCCGCTCTCAGAAAACACAAACCTGTTGATCCTCCGACCCAACGTGTCAACCTGGTAAGGATCCCACTCCCCTTCGAAGGTGATCACAAGCTGCCGAAACAGCGTGGTGCGGGCATTAATTCTTAGTGGTGACCAGTTCAATGAATCCCGCGCAACATCATACGTAGTAGAAATCGACAACCCCTCAAGAATCGCTACTTTCCGCGCATCTTCCAGTGTGTCACCCCTGGGCCTTAGCTTCATGTCAAACAGATTGTCAGCCCGCAAATTGACACGGCCTGACCTCCCGGCAGGTGGCGTTCCATAAACCAATGTCTCAAAGATAGAATAACGCACCAACTCAGGCCCATCCCGACCCGGGCGCATGTAGTGCCTGTAATACCCCCACCGGGGATGTGCAAAATCAGGGGTGAAGGTAAAACCTACTGAAGGCGTTAACACATGACGCAATGTGGTGACAGGGCCACGGGTGAAGTCATAAAAGCCGTACACCTTGGAACTCCATTGTGTCGTCAAATCGAAATTACGGGCTGCCCTGAAACCGTGAACTGTGTCAACCTCTAAGTACCCCAAAAGGGTGTCAGTGGGCGTTATGAGCATGCCACTGTTCCATTGCCTGTCATAATGCCTCAGGTACCAACGCTCAGTATACTGAAACGTGTTGTTGATATTCAGCCAACTGCCAACTTTTATATCATTCTGAACAGGGATGCTGTGCTGGATTCCATTGTTAAAATCTCTGAAGCGAACATCACCTATCAATGTATCGAATGTGTTCAGCGTGTTCTGAGAAGTCATGGAGTATCTTAGGTTGATATCGTGGTACCACTTAGCCGGACCTGTAAAGTTACGACCTCTGAACGGATAGATTCTGCGGGTGGTGGAAAGACTTATGTCCGGGGCTTTTACCTGCACTTCATTGGTTTGAGTGTTTTGACGATGTGACATCGCTGCTCCAAAACTCAAAAGTCCCCATAGCTGGGTTGAGTAGTTCACACTTGACTCAAACGTATTCGTTAGGTAGTCCTGTGTGGTAGAAGGATTAAAGGCATGGTGTTCCGATGAACCGAAATTCACATTGGCAGAAAAACGGCTGTTGGGCCGTGATCCAGGCTCCTGAGCATGATTCCATCTGATAAAAAACGAACGCGATTCACGGTAGTCCGGGGAATCTCTGTCGCCAATGCGGTTCACTGCGTAATTGGCATTCACCCTCCCCTGATACCGATACCTGACACGATACATGCTCTCTGCCTTTACACCCCAGCTACCCCGTGAATAAATGTCGCCACGCAATGCCAAATCAACATAGTCGTTGATGCCAAAATAGTAACCCCCGTTCTCTAAAAAGAACCCCCGGTTGGCAGCCTCACCGTAACTGGGTATCAACACCCCGGATGCCTGCCCCTTCTGGTTAGGGAAG
>SKPS01000143.1 GCA_007119395.1 Lentimicrobiaceae bacterium | reverse complement strand
GCCACCTTGCGCACTTCAACAGTTAACTTCACCGACTGATACGGTTTCACCATTCCGCCACCATAACCTGATCGACCGAAAGCGTTGGGTGATGTAAGCACGATCTCCGCCTTGCTCCCCTCACGGAGCTGTTGCAAAACCGCATTCCAGTTAAACGGAATGCCATGGTCATCGGTAATCCGGAAATCGAGATTGTCATCTTCCTCAGGAAAAAAGACCTCCCCTTCAAGCGTCTTACCAAATAGCTTTAATGAATTGACTGTGGACTCGGTGATTTGTGGCCCTCGTCCTCGCACAGTTTCCTTAAAGAACACACCGGGAACCACCTCAGTAAATCCAGACATGTGCTCCTTTTCATACTCTTCCAAAATATCGCGTTCCAGAGCGATCAGTCGATCTCTCTCTGCATTCTGCATTGCAATGGTATAGACCTCAAGCAGCCTTATATCTACGTAAAGATACTCGCCTGGAAAACCCTCAAGGCCTTCAACACCATAATAAAAGTTCAACGAATCAACCGACAAGATAAAGGTTGCACTGTCACCTTCACACATGAGTTGAATAGCAGTGTAAAGATCTCCGATATACACAGAGGGCTCAACCCGCTGTCTGGTGATCGGATGTGACTCAGAGAACACTGTGTCAGATCCATAAACCCGCATGGTGAATGTTACTTTATCACCCACCACCGGATGAGCATCACACTCTTCACGCTCATGAAACTTGTAAAAATAGTTGTCTCCTGAATCCGTGAAACCAGGAAACTTCTTACCACAACTGCTCAATATTACAACTGTAACAAGCAGTATCAACAACACCTTAGATTTGATTTGCATACAGGTTATTATTTAATGAATTTGCTTAATAGTAAGTATTTCAACATCATATATCAGTGTAGCCCCTTTGGGGATACGCTCCTGGTCACCGGTGAATCCGTAGGCTAATCTGGAGGGAATGATGGCTCTTGCACGAGCCCCACGGTTCATGTATTGCAACAGTTCATGCAGTCCGCTTACCATTTCACCTTTTCCAACCAAAATCTCCATGGGACCCTCCTTGTCAGAATCAGTGATCAGAATTCCATTGATCAGCCTGAGTGAATAGTTAAAAACAACCAGGTCACCGGGTTGGGCATTGGGGCCTTCACCCGGAACAAACACGCGGTAACGCAGACCGCTAGGTGTGGATATAAGGTTTAGCTCATGCCTTGCAACATACTGATCTATACGTTCCTCCTCGTGTTCACTTAAAGCTCTGCTTGCATAATCCAGATAATCGGCAAGCGTGTCAGGATGAATTTGTTGCAGGGGTGAAGTGCGTTCATTTTCAGACCCCTCATTACGGCATCCGACAACAGATGCCCATATCAACAAGAAGAATAAGAAACGGATACCACACCCTTTAAGAAAGTTGTTCATTGCAAGCGGCCAATTCATGTACATACTCAGGCAATATCGATTCAAAACGTTTGACGGCCTCCTCTATTGTGCCGGAGAAAGACCCTCCGGCGGCATTGTAATGCCCTCCGCCGTTAAAATGCTTCCGGGCGAAATCATTCACAGAAAAGTTCCCTTTGGAGCGAAAGGAGACCTTGATCTCACCTTCTCGCACTGAGAAGAAGGCAGCCAATACGATGTTTTTAATGGAGAGTGCAAAATTAACAATACCTTCTGTGTCACCGGGCTGGCTCCCCGCTTTTTTCAGTTCCGCTTTGTCTAATGAAATGTAGGCTGTATGATGTTGCGGCAACACTTTCATTTTCTGCAACGCATACCCAAGCAAACGGATCCGGTTTTCGTGGTTGTTATCGTACACCATCTTGTGGATACGATCGGGTGAAACACCTGTTTTCACCAAGTGCGCCACCACTTCATAGGTCACAGGTGAATTGCAATTAAAACTGAATGATCCTGTATCGGTCATAATACCAACATACAACGCCTCTGCTACCTCCTTCGTCATTTTTGGAAGGATACCCAAGAGATCCAACAGATGAAAGAGGAGCTCGCATGTTGATGAAACCGTAATATCTGAAAAAACGAGGTCAAACTCATCGTAAGATGGGTTGATATGATGATCAATCAGCACCCTTTTCCCTTGAAAATGGGAAAGAGTCTCAGACATCTTGCCTGTGCGACTTACACTCGAAAGATCCAGGGCAAAGAGTAAATCAGCATTCTTTAAATGATCAACTATATCATTTTTATTTTCAGAATAATACGATATATCATCTGAACCACTCATCCAGCGATAATAGGCTGGAAACCGACCCGGAAGCCAAACTTTCGATTCAATATTGAGCTCCTTGAGCATACGTGCCAAAGCGATTGCAGAACCAATCGCATCACCATCGGGATTCTCATGTGAGACAATAACTGCTGATCCAGCTTCCTGAAGAAACGATTTAAGTTGTTGAATTTCCGAATTCATATATTAATTTTGCACCTTTCGTTCGGGTTGAGAACAATATCAAATACCGTTTGTTGTTATGAGATGAACCGTGCGAAGATACTACATATTTAAGAAACTGAAACAACAGAGGTATAAACTGAGACAATTCTATGAGCACCCATCAACCTGAAAGGAATGGTTTAAACGGTACAATCACATTGGCACTGATCAAACCTCAGGCGATCCTAAGGGGTTATGTTCCAGGTATTCTTCAGATGATCAAAGAGAGAGGGTTCAGTGTTCTCGCAACCCGGCAGCTCACCTTATCGGAAGAACAAGCTGCTGATTTCTATGAAGAGCACGCCAACAACTACTATTTCGAGCCTTTGGTTGAATATATGACCAGCGGTCCGGTCATGGCTGTGTTGTTACAAAAAAGCCAGGCTGTAACAACCTTCCGTGAATTGATCGGTAGAACAGACCCGGCAGAGGCAGCCGAAGGAACCATCCGGAAAAAATATGGCACTACCACAAGATACAATGCCATTCATGGATCCGACTCAGACCAACGCGCTCGCTGGGAAGCAGAGTTCTTTTTCGCACCTTTGGAACGGTACCTGTTACCACTGGATGTACCAACAGCAGCATCCCATTAAACTCTGGCCTATTAATAGTTTAAGCTGATGGTTGACTACCACCCCCAAAGACACGATACGTCTGATTCGCCCACATTGCAGAACCAACTCTATTCATCACACAGAAAGTCACCTGCTCAACTTTTATCAGATTCAATGATCAATGAAGATCTTTTCAGTATTCATTCCGGAGAGTAATGACTGAATGTCCCATTTTTGCGCAACACAATAACCCCTTTGATATCTGCCTGAGGTTCT